>USMH01000059.1 GCA_900555745.1 uncultured Collinsella sp. | reverse complement strand
ACGCCTTGGCATAGCTCATCATGAGCGAACTCAGGTCCTCGGCGTCCATGTTGAAATGGATGGCGCGGGCAAAGGCGCTCGCATCCACACGCATGGCGCTCGCCAGGTTGGCAAAACTCGAAGACATCTGCGTCGTCATCTGGTCCATGAGCCCCGCCGCGCCTGCTTTAAGCTGGGACGATACCGTTGTCGCAATCTGCTCGCTGATTGCCTTCATCACCTGGTCCATTGCCTGTTGCAGATACGGAGCCAACTGCTTTTGCACATAGTCGGTCATCGCCTGCTGCAGACGCTCGGCCAGGGCATCGCCGCCGAGCGCTTTGAGCTGGGCCAGGATTTGCTGAGCTGTGTCATCATTCTCAAGATACGTCGAGAATGCGGCAGAGAGCTTTGACGCGTCCTTAAGATCTTCGGGTGACAGTGCCCTAAACTGATCAGACTGCAAAAAGCCCTCAAACAGCTGGTTGGCCAGTGTTCCCACCTGCTGCATTTGCTCGGGCGTGAGTTCCAGACCGTCAAAGATACCCGAGAAATCTGGGGTTGGCGCTTTTGCCATGATGTCGCTGAAGTCGATGTCCTTGCCAACGCCCGAAAGGTCAATGTCCAGCCCCGACAGATCGATGCCAGAAAGGTCCATACCGCCGGCCGCACCCGAGAGCGCGGAGGTATCGAACGAGAACGCGCTCTTGAGCGCCGCCTCGTCCACACTGAACATGCTGCCCAGATCCACGCCTTGCTTGGCCTCGCCTTGCAGTTCGTCGAAGGTTTTGCCCGTAAAGACATCCGTCTCGGGGTGGTCGAGTTGCTCCTGCACAATCTGCGAATCGGCGGCGCGCTCCATAAGCTGGCGAGTCAGCGCATGCGTATAGGCAATGCCCGGGGTCAATGCGCTCGCGTTGGCCGTCTCGTTAGGTCGCACCACGCCCACAATGCGCACGTCGATACCGTCGGCAACCTTGGCCGTCATAAAGTCGGCGTCGTCAGACATGTCGGTCCACATGCCGGTCTCTTCGTTTTTGCGATAGGCATCGGCCGGCGACAGCACCTTAAACGTCGTGGACAGAGCATCGTCGTAGGTAAAGTCGGTGCCGGTCTCGGGCGTTTCGACCCCACCGTCAGCCGTCATAGCGCTGTTTACCAGATCATTGAGCTCATCGATATCCAGCGCACCGATGCTGTAGAGCGTATAGTCGCCCACCGTACCGCGGCTCGAAAGCACCATCACGGCTTCGTTTGCGGACGTGGGCCAATGACCGGCGATGACATCGTACTGGCTGTCGAGCAGACCCTGGTCGTCAATCATCTCGTTAAAGACCGAGGTTCCCATGGATTCCATGCTCACCGTTGCCGCCGAGCTCGCGCCTCCGCTCATGGCCTCGGTCATGGCGTTGGGCACCAACCGGACAGGCTTCTCGTCGCCCTTGCCGGCACGATAGACAACCGGCGATACACCGTAGCCGTACTGAATGGCGTTGACCTCTTTATCGATGCCGTCGCCACCGGCATCGAGCCATGCCTTAAAGCTCGTCATGTCGTTGGACTTAACGCTCGCAAACATATCCTTTACGGCCGTGACCACAGGAATCTTATCGGTTCCCTTAGCCTTGCCGCCGGTACCGTCGTCGGACGAATCCTCACTCTTGGACATATCGTCATCCGCAGCCCCCTGACCACCCATCATGGACGACAGGTCGTAGTCCTGCTTGGAAATGGTGAGCGGGTAGCTCGAGAGCGTATCCTCCTCGACCTTTTTGATGTAGCCGTTTACACCATTGGACAGCGCCAGAATCGCCGCAATGCCGATAATGCCAATCGAGCCCGCAAAGGCAGTCATAGCCGTGCGGCCCTTCTTGGTCATGAGGTTTCGGGCAGAAAGCCCCAGCGCCGTCACAAAGCTCATCGAGGTTTTGCGCGTAGGCTTTGCCTCGCGACGCGCGGCCTTGGCAGCATCGAAGGGATCGGAATCGTCGGTGATCTTGCCGTCCGCCAGATTGACGATGCGCGTGGCATATTGGTACGCCAGCTCGGGATTGTGCGTGACCATGATGACCAGGCGGTCGCGCGCCACGTCCTTGAGCAGGTCCATGACCTGTACGGATGTCGTTGAATCCAAAGCGCCGGTCGGCTCGTCGGCAAGCACAATCTCGGGATCATTAATCAGGGCGCGGGCGATGGCCACGCGTTGCATCTGCCCGCCCGAAAGCTGGCTCGGGCGCTTGTTAACGTGCTCGCCCAGGCCAACTTTCTCCAACGCCTCGCGCGCACGTTGACGGCGCTCGGCATGCCCCACACCCGTGAGTGTGAGCGCCAGCTCAACGTTTTCCAAAATGGTCTGATGCGGAATGAGGTTATAGCTTTGGAACACAAAGCCGATGCGGTTGTTGCGGTAGGCATCCCAATCGCGGTCGCGGAAGTCCTTGGTCGAGATACCGTCAATCAGCAGGTCGCCAGAATCAAAGTGATCCAGTCCGCCGATAACATTGAGCATCGTGGTTTTACCCGAACCCGAGGGACCCAGAATGGCCACGAACTCGTTATCGCGAAAAGACAGGCTCACGCTGTCGAGCGCCACCTGCGTAAACGACTGCGTGACGTACCTTTTGCAAATTCCTTTGAGCTCCAGCATGGACGACAACCTCTCCCACGCGGGCGCACTTGCCCGCTCTCCCCCGCCGTTCGTATTCGACGCGTTTGTCCTACTCTATCCCCATTTTTTGCCGGAGCCAGTGAGGAATGTAACGAACCGCGCCAAAAAACGAACGGGATGGCGCCCAAAAGAAGAGGTCCCGAGCGGGACCTCTATATGGTGGAGCTTATCTTGAAAAGCAGCGGACTACTTCGCACAACGGCACACGATCCTCGCTATGCTTTACGCGTTTTCTACTGCTCGCTATTTGCAATCGCCTGGTCGATAAGCTTGTTGAGTGCTGCGCGCTGCTCAGCGGAGCTGATGGCTCCCACGATTGGATCCCCTACGATGTTGCCATTCTGATCGATGACATACGTTGTCGGGAACGAGAACAAATTTGACGTAAACTTACCGGCCTCGCTATCCGACTTGAACCAGATGTTCTTATACGTCACGCCCTTCTTGCTCAGCACGTCCTTGGCATCTGCAATCTCGCCCTTGTTGCCATCGAGCGTAAAGGAATTGACGCCCACGACCTGGCCGCCCTTCTTGGCAAGCTCCCTATTCAGGTCCTCAAGGTCGCCCAACTCACCCACGCACGGCTTGCAAGCGGTGAACCAGAAGTTCATGACGGTGACCTTGTTCTTAGAGAACAGCTCGTCGCTGCTCACGTCGTTGCCGTCCAGGTCCTTGCCCGTAAAGCTGGGGAACTTCGTCGCCTCGCTCGAAGCATTGGCACCAGCCGTCATGCCAGCGGTCGAAGCGTCGACGCTCTCGCCTGCGCTCGGCGTGCTTCCACAGCCGGGGAACTCCTTCTCCAAGCTCTCGAGCTTGTCCTCGATCTCCTTGATCTGCTGTGCACCGGCCTTGAGCGTCTTAAGCTCATCCGCCGTAAACTTATCCTTGGCGCCGTCGATGGTCTTGAGCAGGAAATCGCCGTAATTGCTGCCGTCCTCAATCATTGTCGAGTCTTTATTTGCCGCATTGAATACCTTTTCCCACAGCGCGTTATCATTCGAAAAGATATCGTTCTCCTTCTGCATGAGCTTCGCATACAGCTCGGCGGCCTCGTCGGCATTGGCCGGCTTCTGCGCAGTGAGTTCTGCGATCTTAGGATCGGAGCTCGCAGATTCGCTCGCATTGCCACCGGGCGCCGAACATGCCACAAGGCACAAGGCCAATACCGGCACCATAAACAGGGCCGCAATCTTAGAAAGCTTCATAGTCATTCCTCCGTTTTGTCGAAGCTTGTTTACTTTTTATCGGCGGTCAAGGGAAGCTTTCCCGCCGACACATCCAGGCCATAGCGATAGCTGATGGCATCGACAGGACAGGCCCCGATGCACTTTCCGCACCGGATACATTCGGCATGATTGGGCGCGCGGACCACATCAACGTCCATCTGACAAACCCTTGAACACTTGCCGCACGAGACACATTTGCATGCGTCAACCCGAATCCCCAGTAGGGACACCCTATTCATGAGCGCATAGAATGCGCCAAGTGGACAAATCCATTTGCAAAAGGGGCGGTAGAACAAAACGCTCAGCACTACCACGGCAATGAGAACGGCAAGTTTCCAGGTAAAGAGCTGCCCCAGCGCAGATCGAATGCCGGCATTGGCAATGGCCAGCGGAATGGCGCCCTCGAGCACACCCTGTGGACAGATGTACTTGCAAAAGAACGGGTCCCCCATCCCCAGATCGTTGACCACCAACGCAGGCAGCACTACCACGGCAAACAGCAGCACGACGTACTTGATGTACGTGAGCGGCTTGAGCTTTTTCGTGGAGAACTTTTTGCCGGGAATCTTATGAAGCAGCTCCTGCAGCCAGCCAAACGGGCACAGAAAGCCGCATACAAAGCGCCCCAGCAGCACGCCGAGCAAAATGAGCGTACCGGTAACATAGTAAGAAAAGTTGAACTTGGATGAACCTACCACCGACTGGAACGACCCGATGGGGCACGCACCCGATGCCGCGGGGCACGAATAGCAATTAAGTCCAGGTACGCAGACTGTTTTTCCCGCGCCCTGATAGATGCCGCCTTTGGCAAAGTTTGGCAGGTGAATGTTGGTAATAAGTGTTGCCGCCGCCTGAATGAATCCGCGAAATCGGGCCAAAACATGCGACGCAGTGTTTTCTCTTTTATCCAATTCCGATACACTCCAAGCACAGCCTAATCGCTTTGGCCAGCACGGCATCCGCCTCGCCACGCATAACGCCAAAGCACACCATGGCAATTCCGACGATCAACAAAGCGACCTGTACCATGGGTTTTACCGCTTTGAACAACTCGACCACTCCTTTCGTTACGCGACCATTGGACCATATCGACTATAAAATCCGTGTTAAGCGCGATTTGGAATGTGCAAGGAGACTGTTATGCGTATTTTGATCGTCGAAGACGAGCGAGCGCTGTGCGACACGATCGCACGCAGCTTGCGAAACTTGGCGTACAGCGTCGACTGCTGCCACGATGGACGGGAGGCGCTCGACCTGCTGGGCGTCGAAGTCTTTGACCTCGTGGTACTCGACCTCAATCTTCCCCATGTCGACGGCATGACCGTGCTCAGGGAACTTAGGAAAACCGATTGCGAGACCAAGGTACTTATTCTGTCCGCGCGCGGCGAAGTATCCGATAAAGTCGCCGGACTCGATGCCGGCGCCAACGATTACCTTACCAAGCCGTTTCATCTTGACGAGCTTGCGGCAAGGATCCGCAGCCTTACCCTCAGGCGCTTTGCACAAAGCGACATAGTTTTAACCTGCGGAAAGCTCCGCTTTGACACCAAGGCGCGCATCGCTTCCGTGGACAGTGAGGCTTTATCTCTTACACGCAAGGAAACGGGAATCTTGGAATACCTGATGCTTAATCAGGGGCGTCCGGTAAGTCAAGAGGAGCTTATCGAGCACGTTTGGGATAGCAGCGTGAACAGCTTTAGCAACGCAACCCGCGTTCACATCTCGTCACTCCGCAAAAAGCTACGCAGCGCTTTGGGATACGACCCGATTCGCAATCGGATTGGAGAGGGCTACGTTATGGAGGATGGCGAATGAAAGGGCTTTCGCTGCAATGGCGCATAACGATTATGACGGCACTGCTGACGTGCGCAGCGTGCGTGCTGACGAACTGTCTGGTCGGCTATACGGGCATGCGCTACATGGATGCCATCGGCAGCAACATCTCGGCCCTTAGCGCAGCCGGCGTAGATGCACCTCAGGCGTTTGACCCAACGAAGGGGAGCCTCGATGACGAGGTCACGATCGTCGTAAACGACGCACAGGAGTCTTTTGGCACGACAGCCTGGTACATCACGGCTGGAGTCACACTCCTTGGCGGCGTGCTGGCATACTTTGTGAGCGGCCGTGCGCTCAAACCGCTGCGGGCTTTTGCAGCCCAGGTTGAGCGCGTGCAGCCTGACAACCTAAGCGAAATTAAGCTCAGCAAAGATGTACCCACCGAACTACAGCGATGCAGTGCCTCCTTCAACGACATGATTGTCCGACTCGACGAAGGTTTCTCCGCGCAGCGTCAATTTACCGGCAACGCCGCGCACGAGCTGCGAACCCCGCTCGCCCTTATGCAGGCACAGATCGAACTGTTTGTCTCCGAGCGCTCCAACTTACAACCCGAAACAGCCGAGTTGCTCGGCCTGCTACAAGAACAAACCGAGCGCATGTCTCGAATGACCAAGGTATTGCTCGAGATGAGTGAGCTCCGCAGCGTTCCTTGCGAGGACGATGT
>USMH01000058.1 GCA_900555745.1 uncultured Collinsella sp. | reverse complement strand
TCGTCGGCAGCGTCAGATGTGTATAAGAGACAGTGCCAGGAGTTGTCCCACCAAGCAGCGGTGACGTTGAGCGAGGGGAAGTCGGTCGCGGCCTTGCGCACGGCCTCATAGCTGGCACGGTAATCGTGCTTAACGACCACCACGTGCTCGATCACATCACGCACGTAGCCCATGTCCACAAACTCGGCAAGCGAAACGCGACCGGCGCCCGTCAGCTCAACATAGGAATCGAGCGCGAGGAAGGCGGAGAGCACATCAGAGAAGCCAAAGCGGCCGTAGATGCTGCCGCCCACCGTGGCGGTATTGCGCAGCTGCACGCCCACGATGTCGTGGACGGCGAACTCAAAGACATTGTTGACAAGCGCGTTGAGCCCGGCATGACGCTCGAGCTGGCGCAGGGTGCACATGGCACCGATGCGAAACTCGGTCTCGGTCTCCTCGATCTGATCGAGTCCGCAGGCCGAAAGGTCAATCGCCGTCGCCACGCGACGCGAACCCAGGCGCATCCAGATGCCGCCGCCCACAATCTTGTTGTTGCGGTTCTTCTGCAAGAGCTCATAGGCTTCGGCCGCGTTTCCAACACGGACGTAGGTACCGAACTTGAGCACGTTCTCCCCCATCTCTCCACTTGTCCAGTACTTTTAAGTGTACCAAACGAGGGGCCGCACACCGTTTTAGGACAAAATCCACCCACCCATCCATAACTTGCGGTGATATACGGACTGATTAGCCGTTCTGGGACGCAAAACAGTCCGTATATCACCGCAAGTTATGAGGAGTCCTCCGGGATAGAAAAGGCTCCCAGCCAGATAGCTGGGAGCCTCATCGCATGCTATGTCGCGCGAAGATTTAGCAGACGCCCTGGGCGAGCATGGCGTCAGCGACCTTCAGGAAGCCGGCGATGTTGGCGCCCATGACGAAGTTGCCCTCCTGGCCGTACTCCTTGGCGGTGTCGTCCACGTTGTGGAACATGCCGCGCATGAGCTGCTCGAGCTTGCCGTCGACCTCCTCGAAGGTCCAGGACAGGTGCTCGGCGTTCTGGCTCATCTCCAGGCCGGACACGAGCACGCCGCCGGCGTTGGCAGCCTTACCGGGCATAAAGGCGACGCCGTTCTCCTGGAAGTAAGTCGTGGCCTCGATGGTCGTGGGCATGTTCGCGCCCTCGCCGACCACCTTGCAGGCGTTGGCGACGAGCGCCTGGGCGTCCTCGAGCAGCAGCGTGTTCTCGCGAGCGCAGGGCAGCGCGATGTCGCAGGGCAGCTGCCAAACGCCACGGCCGTCGCCCTCGTGCCACACGGCGTTGGGCTTCTCGTCAACGTACATAGCGAGCGTAACGCCCTTGTCGTGGCCGGAGCGCTTCTTGTTGTAGACGTGCTCGAGCACAGTGTAGTCGATGCCGTCGGGATCCTCGACCCAGCCGTGAGTATCGGAGCAGGCCAGCACCTTGCCGCCAAGCTGGGAGACCTTCTGGACGGCGTAGATAGCGACGTTGCCGGAGCCGTGCACGACGACGTTCTTGCCCTCGAAGGAGTCGCCGCGGCTCTTGAGGTACTCGTCCACAAAGTAGGCCAGACCGTAGCCGGTGGCCTCGGTACGGGCGAGCGAGCCGCCAAAGGAGAGGCCCTTGCCGGTGAGGACGCCGGTCCACTCGTTGGTCAGGCGCTTGTACTGACCGAACAGGTAGGCAACCTCGCGGCCGCCAACGCCCAGGTCGCCGGCGGGAACGTCGGTGTTGGGGCCAATGTGGCGATAGAGCTCGGTCATGAAGGACTGGCAGAAGTGCATGATCTCGTTGTTGGACTTGCCCTTGGGGTCAAAGTCGGAGCCGCCCTTGCCGCCGCCCATGGGAAGGGTGGTCAGGCTGTTCTTGAGGATCTGCTCCAGGCCCAGGAACTTGAGCATGCCCAGGGTGACCGTCGGGTTAAAGCGCAGGCCGCCCTTGTAGGGTCCAATGGCAGAGTTGAACTCGACGCGGTAGCCGCGGTTGACCTGGACCTTGCCCTGGTCGTCGACCCAGGGGACACGGAACATAACGATGCGCTCGGGCTCGACGAGGCGCTCAAGCAGGGCGGCCTCCTCGTACTCGGGATGGGCGTCGAGCGCCGGCTGGATGGTGCCGAGGATCTCGGTCGCGGCCTGGATGAACTCAGGCTGCTCGGGATAGCGGGCCTTGAGCTCGTCGAGAACTTTCTGCGTGTAGCTCATGCTTCCTCCAATGATGGGAAACGAAAAGTGTCGGTCGCGGCACCCCATGCGCCGCGAGCTTTATCGAGTATGGATAATATCGCACTGTTGCGGCAAAGTTTCGCATAAGCCGACGAGCAGATGTTTCGTTTTGATTACGATGCAGGTAGAAGCGTTTTTGAGCACCTGACGAACAAATCGCGTGTTTCGAAGCTGTTTCGTCCAGGTGTTCCAAACCACCACATTGGGCACCTTTGTGGTGGTGTTGGTGGTTAGAGGACGAGCTGATGGTAGTCGGCAGGGGTTATGCGGCCCTCGGTGGCGGCGCGGAAGGCGGCGAGCGCATCGCCCGAGAACGGCATGGCCCAGCACAGGCCGCAACCTGCGGTAATGGAGCCGGGCAAAGGCATAATGCGCCCGGGCACGCCGGCGGCAACACACAGCTGCTCGCATTCCATCACATCGAAGGTGCTGTCGAACGAAACGATAATCTTGCGCTCGTGGTCGAGGGCATCACCGGACGGGCCTTCGCGGTGTGCCTCACGATACGCCGCGGCGGCCGCTTCCTCTTCCGCAGTATGTCCACAGCTACCGCAGCCGCAGGTACAGGGCTCGGAACCATCGCAAGTGCAAGGCTCTCCCGTGTCGGGACAAATATCGTGAGACATGGCAACTCCAATCGTCTAGGCGAGTAACTCGGCCGCCGCAAACTCCTCGGGCGTATTGACGTTCTCGAAGCAGAGCGTCGAGCCCGCGACCTTAACGATCTGCGGCTCATCCATATAACCAGCTTGAACGCGATTGATCAGGCAGCGAATCCGCTGGCGGTCGCAGGCGAGCAGCTCTTGGGCAACCGGCGCACACGCGTCACGGCGCCAGACGGCGCAAAGCGGCTCAATCCCCCGCTCCTCGCACGGCACGCACACGTCGAGTGCCTCGGCCTCGACACGATCGGTAAGCGCGCCGATGAGTTCCGGCGAGACAAACGGCATATCGCAGGCGACGATCGCCACGAGCGGCAATCGGGCCGCGGCCAACGAGCTCGCGATGCCGCGCATGGCACCCGCCGGCCCTTCAAGGTCCGCTACCACGCGTGGTACAAGACCGCTAAACGCGTGCTCCTCAAGATAGGCAAGCTCGCTGGGACGCGAAGTCGTCACGACCAACTCGCCGGCAACTGGCGCCAGCCGACCCAGCACGCGCTCGATGAGCGGCTCACCGCAAAACGCCATGCGCGCTTTATCACAGCCCATGCGCGACGACAATCCGCCCGCCTGGACGACACAAGAAAGATCGGTCCGTCTTACGGTAGTCATACGGCAAACCACCCCCATCGGCATGCTCAAAACCCAGCACACGAAGCCAAATACCGTCGCCGATAAAGTGGGCGGCACGGCAAACCCATGCAAAAACAAAACAGCGCCTTTGCGGCACGCAGCAAGACCGCGAGCACAAAAGCGCTGGTAGCGTATGGCGGGAACGTATGTGAATCGAACACATCCAAGACGTTTTGCACGCCTCGCAACGGTTTTGAGGACCGCGGAGCCCACCGGAGCCCATCCGTTCCCAAGTGCGCCGGTATTTTACCAAACCGAAACGGCTCCATCCCAAAAAGACGAGCAAGAAGTTGCGGTGGAATAGTTCCTGGTTTGGCGTTAGATGCCGAAAACAGGAACTATTTCACCGCAACTGATAAGGGTGGGCTAGCGCAGGGAGCGCAGGCCACCGGCTTCCTTGTCGAGCGCCGTAAAGCGCACGGCATCCAGGTGTTCCAAGATGCTGATGGCACGTTTGCGCGACACGCCTAGGGCCTCGCGCAGGGCGCTCGTGGTGGCGGCGCCGCCGGCTGCCTCAATGGCAGCGGCGACAAGCTCGCGCGCATGCGACTCCGCGGTGGCGGACAAGGCAACGTCGCGCTCGACCTTTACGATGGAGCGGTTGAGCGAAAGCTCGCGCAGCGCACGCGTCATGGTGTCGCGATCGAGCTGGAGTTGCTCGCCCACCTCGGGCAACGTCGGCGCATCGAGGCCAGCTTCGTCCAGCAAGGCAACGATACGTTCGCAGGCCTCGCGCACCACACGTGCCGCAGCGGCAGCGGAGTGCGGGTCGAACACCTCGGCGCCCTCGGAGGCACACACGCCGCGCGAGCAGCCCTCGGAAATCAGGGCCGCGGCAACTGTATCGTCAGCGGTAGGCCAAGCAGCATGGGCGACGGCGCCGGGCGTAAAGCCCGTCTCCTTGGGGGCAGCCGCGTGCATGGCTGACAGGGTCGCCGCTAGCGCACCCATCGCGGCATCGAGCGCGGAAGCATCTGCATACAGCGAGCCATCCGAGCCAGCTAGCGCGCAAGCAGCGCCCTTCGCCACCAACTCGCGCAACGCCGCCTCAGCCTCACCGGCAACAAGATCGAGCGCCGCGGCAACATCGGCAGCCGTAACCGGCAGCGCTTGCAGCGCCAGCCACGCATCCACCGCGCCCGCAATATCTCCGGCCTCAAGCGCTGCAAGCAGCGCACGCTCCCCTTCAGCAAGCTCGCGCGAACGGCGGCAGCGCGACAACAGCACGCGCCCTCCACCAATAAGCATAACGGGCGAATACGACAGCACCACGGCATGGTCTCCGGCTCGTAGCGGCAGCGGCTCCTCCAAGCGCACCTGAACGGTACGCGTCTCGCCCACCGCCATGGGGGCCTCGCCCTCCATGAGCATGATGCGGCCGACGACCTCGGCCGTACCGGCCATCACGTGCACGCGCGCACCCGACTCGAGCACACGCGGCTTGGCGCCCTCGCGGCCCAGGTAGGTGAACGTCATCAAAAAGCGCAACGTCTGACCAAAGCGGTCCGCCACGCCCAGCATCTCGCCACGGTCAAGCGCCGCGACACCGTCACCAACCAGGTTGAGCGCCACGCGTTGCCCAGGCAGCGCGCGCGGCGTATCGCCATGAACCTGAATCCCGCGTACGCGGCAGGCCGTTCGCGACGGCAGTGCGACGAGCTCATCGCCCACCGCAACCGGCGCATCGTGCAGCGTTCCCGTCACCACGGTGCCGGCGCCCTTGATCGTAAAGCAGCGGTCGATGGGCAGACGCGGTGCGCCATCGGTGAGCTCGGCACGGGCACGGCAGGCATCCCAGCAAGCGGCAACCTGCTCGTCGAGCGCAGCCAGCAGGTCATCGATTCCCGCGCCGGTCTTGGACGACACAGGCACGATCGGCGCGTCCGCAAACACGGTACCCGACAAAAAGTCATCGACATCGAGCTCGGCAAGCTCGGTCATCTCGGCGTCGGCCAGATCGCACATCGTCAGCGCGACCACCATGTGTGTGACGCCCAGCAGCTCCAGCACATGCACGTGCTCGCGGGTCTGCGGCATCACGCCTTCGACGGCCGATACCACCAGCACAGCAACGTCGATGCCCGTGGCACCCTGCACCATGGCGCGCAGATAATGCGCATGGCCCGGCACGTCAACCAGGCCAACGATCTTGCCACTCGGCAGCGCCAGCTCGCCAAAGCCCAGCTCAACGGTCATGCCGCGACGACGCTCAACTTCCAGGCGGTCGGGGTTTTTACCCGTCAGCGCCTCGATGAGCGCCGACTTACCGTGGTCGACGTGCCCCGCCGTACCTACGATAACGGGACATTCCACCAACGCTTCGGCCCCACTCATCGGCGCACCGCCTTGGCAACGCATGCGGCAAGCGTCGACGCCGCCGTCTCAATATCGCGGTCGCCCACGAGCGTGCGCACATCAAACAGAATGCGGTCGTGCGAGGTACGCGTGACGACCGGCGTATCGAAGTCTTGGACGAGCGAGCGCTTGAGCGCGTCGACGGACAGGCACCCGTCGATCGGGCAGACGGCCACGCACATCGTGGGCAGCTCGACGGTAGGCAGCGAGCCGCCACCGGGCGTCGAGGACTCCTCGACAATCTCCACCTGAACGGCGCACGGGCAGCCGGCCTTGTCGAGCCCGGCGACCATACGATCGCGCAGCTTGCGGGCACGTCGCTCCAAATGGGCCTGCGGAAGCGTAAGCATGCTGAGCACCGGAATATCGCGATGGGCGACATCGGCACCGTCCATGTAGACGCGCAGCGTGGCCTCGAGCGCCGCCAGTGCGAGCTTACCCGGACGCAGGGCACGCATAAGCGGATGCGACCCGCAGGCCTGGACCAGATCGCGACAGCCCATGATAATGCCCGCCTGCGCGGCGCCCAGCAGCTTATCACCCGAGCACGACACGATATCGAGCCCCGCCGAAACCGAAGCCGGCGTGG
>USMH01000057.1 GCA_900555745.1 uncultured Collinsella sp. | reverse complement strand
CGGGACGCTTGACGCCCACGCCATCGACCAAAAAGTCGCCCTTTGCCTGCATCATACGCAGGGTATCGCCCTTTTTAATGGAGCCGTCAAAGATGCGCACCGTGGCGACGACACCACGATACTCGTCGAAGTACGAATCCAGGATGAGCGCCTTGAGCGGCGCGTTCGCATCGCCCTTGGGAGGCGAGATCAAAAAGACAATGGACTCCAGCAGATCGTGGATGCCCTCGCCAGTCTTGCCCGACACGCACACGGCATCGTCGGCGGGAATGGCCAGATCGTCTTCGATCTCGGTCTTGACCTCGTCGGGATGCGCCGAGGGCAGGTCGATCTTGTTGATGGCCGGCACAATGTCCAGATTGGCGTTCATGGCGAGCGTCGCGTTGGAAACGGTCTGTGCCTCAACGCCCTGCGTGGCGTCGACAACAAGCACTGCGCCCTCACAGGCTGCCAGCGAGCGCGAGACCTCATAGGTAAAGTCCACGTGGCCCGGCGTATCGATCAGATTGAACTGATACGTCTCGCCATCGTCGGCGTCATAGGACACGCGAACGGCATTGGACTTGATCGTGATGCCGCGCTCGCGCTCGATATCCATGGTGTCGAGCAGCTGCGACTCCATGTCGCGTTCGTCGACGGTATGGGTGAGCTCTAGGATGCGATCGCTGATCGTGGACTTGCCATGGTCGATGTGCGCAACGATTGAGAAGTTGCGGATGTGGGAAATGTCAATTGAAGTATTCATGCGGACTATCTTACCCGAGCGGTACAAAAAATGGAGCCTGTTCCATAAAACAGGCTCCATTTATGCGCGTAATCTGTGTGGTGTGAAATTTACAACTTAGGCGTTGATGCTGTTCACGAGCTTGGCAAGACCGGACTTGCGGTTGGAAGCCTGGTTCTTGTGGATAACATGCTTGGCGGCAGCCATGTCGAGACGCTTGGTGACGGTCTTGAGGGCAGCCTGGGCCTTCTCGGCGTCGCCCTCGGCGACGGCGGACTGGACGTGCTTGGTCAGCGTCTTGAGCTCGGACTTGACAGCCTTGTTACGCATGCGAGCTGCCTCATTGGTGCGGATACGCTTCTTCTGAGACTTGATGTTTGCCACTTCTGGAGTTCCTTTCGAGTTCCTTGCAAAAAATGTATGACACCTCTGAGACACGGTGAGGTCATGCAAGCGCCTACTATAGCACGCTCCCCCTCAAAGGGATAGAACGAATTTGTCAAATAGGCAGGTATCATCACGATTTTCTCAAGATGTTCGTAATCCAGAGCAAAAGCGCGGTCTCCGAATCAGCCGAACCCTTCAGTGCGAGCTCCACATCGACGGCACCCTCGAGCGCAGCGACAAGCTCCGCCATCGAAAAGCGGCGTGCCCAGGTAAGGTGATTTTTGACCTGCCAAGCCTGAAGCTTGAGCGTCGCGGCAAGCTCACGACCCTGCCCACGCGCATCGAGCGCCTTGGCAACGATAAGCTCGCGAATACGCCCGCACAGCAATGTGTAAGTCCACACGTAGCTCTTGGCGGGCAGTAGATTGAAGAGCTCAAGCGAGCGGCGCATGTCACGGGCCGAGACCGCATTGAGAAAGTCCCAGGGCTGGACTTCGGCCGTGCGCACGATCCAGCGCTCCACATCGGCAAGCTCAATTTGCGGCCCCTCGACCGTCTGGGCGAGCTTGGCCAAGTCGTTATCGAGCATGCGGGTGTTCTCACCCGAGCGCGAAACGAGCTCCTCGGCGGCCGCCGTCGAGATGGACTTTCCGTGCTGCGTCGCCATCTGCTGCACGCGGCGCGGGAGCTCCCAGCGCTTGGTGACCGAACAATCGATCACGGCCTTCTTGTCAATCTTGGCGATCGCCTTGTACAGGCGCGTGTTCTTGGCAAGCGAATCGGCGATTATGAGGCAAACCGTCGTGGGACTGGGACTCGCCAGATACTCGACAAGCGGCTCAGAGATCGCTTTGGCGAGTTTTGAGCAGCCGTCAAGGATTACCAGGCGAAACTCGCTGCCCATGGGAAAGGTGTTGAGCGATCCAATAATCGACTCGATATCGGGGTCTTTGGTCATATCGCGCTCGTCGAGGTTGAACTCGACCATGCCCGTCTTTTCCAGACGCGCCTTCATACGCGAGACGGCGTGGTCGCGTTTGACTCCATCGGTACCGACGATCAGATATGCCGGCAACAGACCGGTTTCGGACATCGCGCTCCCCTCCCGCAGGCTCTCGTGTTCGTACCGTGCCATTCTAGCCCACGGGTTGGTCCCGCGCTAACGGCAGCATCACGGTCGTTGGCATCGCATGGCAAAACCGGATACGGTCGGCAAGACGGTGATGTCTCCTTGTTCGATGGTGCATGCGAACGCGCAGCCCGCATCGCGAACGGCATCAATACAGGCATCGGATGGATGGCCGTAGCGGTTGCCCTCGCCCGCGCTCGCGATAGAGAGCTCGGGGTTAAGCGTGCCCAGCAGGTCTGTGTCGACGGAAACTTTTGAGCCGTGATGCCCCAGCTTGAGCACATCGATATCGCCCACCTCCTGTACAAACTCGCGCTCCTGATCGAGCTCGGCATCACCAGTGAGGAGCATACGCAGGCTCTTGCCTTCCCGAGCATAGGAGAGCAGCAAGACAAGCGAGTCCTCATTACCCTCGCCATCCACCGTATCAAACGGCCACATCACACGAGCCCGAAATGCGCCGATATCGACCGTGTCTCCGCGAGCCACCTGCCGATACATTACGCCGGGGCGATTCAGGACCTCAGCAGGCGCACCGTCCAGCGCATCGGCTGCAACCGCAATGGTACCAACCGAAAACTGATCGAGCACGTCGGGAAGGCCGCCCCAATGGTCTTCATCCCAATGCGTCACGAAGACGACGTCGATATGGTGGACGTTATTGCGAACCAACGCCGACACCACGCGCTCATCGAGCCCACAGTCGACGAGCGCCACGGCGCTACCCTGACGAACCAGAATCGCATCGGCCTGGCCAACATCGAGGACCGTTACCGAAGGCGGCGCACATCGATCCCAATAGACATACGGAACACCCGCTGCAAGCATCAGGCACACCAGCCCCACTGCCATGCTCCGTGCGCGAGGACGTGGCCACCAGACCAAGAGGACTGCCAGCGCGAACGGCACCACGTATACCAAGGGCGTATCGGGCGGCACGCTTACGGATGCGCCCGGAACGGCAGCAAAGAGCTGTTCAAAGAACAGCGCACAGCGGGCGACAATCATGGGCACCACGAGCGCCCCGTGACGCAGCAGCGGCACAAGCGAGCAGGGCACCAGCACAACCGATACAGCGAGCAGCACGCTTATCACCGGACCGATCACGGCATTTGCAAGTGGGGCAATGAGCGAAAACGTCTCAAATGCGGGAATGGTTACGGGAAGTGTCGCGAGTTGTGAGCACAACGTGACAGACAAAACGCTGGCGACACCCGATGGCACACCCAGCTCGCCCAAGGCGTAGGTGGCGTAGGGGCAAAAGCAAAGGATGGCAAAAACACTGGCGCACGAAAGCTGAAAACCCATTTCGAACAATACCGTCGGACGCAGCAACACAAAGATTGCCATGGTGACAAACAGAGCCGAGAGGCCATGACGACGACGTCCGGCGCCGTTGGCGATAAGCGACGCCGCCACCATGCAGCACGCGCGCACGGCCGAGGGCGAGGCGCCCGTAAAGACGGCATAGGCAGCAAGGGCCAGCACCAGCAACCCCCGCTGCAGCCCACGAGAGAGGCGCGTCTTTTGCAGGAAGCTCTCAATCACAAACCCCACGATGGCAAGATGGCTGCCCGAGACGGCGACGAGATGTGCGGTGCCCGTTACCGAAAACCAGTCGCCCGCCGGCTGGGCGCGCAGCTCGGACGAGCGTCCACAGACAACGCCGGCAATGAGCGAGCGCGCCGAATCGGTCGCGGGCGCGATAACGGCAAGGAGCTCGTTTCGAAGCCAAAGCAACGGCCCCAGAGAGCCCTCGTCAACCGATACCAAACGGACGACTTTAACCTTTCGAAGCTCGCCCCGAAGCACGCGCGAGCGCCCATACGCATCATTCTCAAACCGCGAAATTCGACCGATAGCACGTACATGCGAACCGGCACCGAGCTCACGATCACACGACAGCCGTACCTGACCCAAACGCTTTTTGCCCGCATACGCATCGCAGGTATAAGAGAACACACCGTCATTGATGGACGGATCGCCCCGCACAACAAATTCGAGACTGCTCACAGCCCGATTATCCAGTGCCCTCGATACACGCAGCGCCCTATCGCCCAGCCCGCGGACACGGCCGCCCCAGCCACAAGGCCGAGAGCCGCGGCATACAACCATCGCCTCCACCGCACAAGACGCATACAGGACCGAGCTAATACGATGCACGCCGCAGCCGCAACGGGAATGACCATAAGCAATGTGACGGGCGCCGCCCGCTCTCCCAGCAGCACATCGGCTGTCACGCTAAGTACCAAGCCACAGCTCGCACACAAGCCGGCACAAAGGGCCATCGTCCACGGCATCAATGGACGCGGTGGCATCACATGCTCGCGCTCGGTCGCACTCATACGCAGATGCAATCTTTAATTTTGGCGAGCTTCTTCTCACCGATCCCCGATACACGCATAAGGTCATCGACCGAGGCAAAGGCCCCGTTTTGCGTCCGTTCGTCGATAATCGATTGGGCCATAGAAGGCCCGATGCCCGAAAGCGTCTGCAGCTCCGCCGCACTTGCCGTATTGATGTTCACGAGCCCCGACGAAGACCCCGCACCAGGAGTCGTGGAGGCTCCGCTTTCAGCCCCGCCGACAGCCGCAGTCGCTTGTTGCTCCCCTACCGTCGGCACATGGATCTTTTGACCATCTGTGATCTTGGACGCACGATTAAGCCCTGTCACATCCGCCTCGGCCGTAAGCCCTCCGGCGGCATCGATCGCTTGGGATACCCGCGCTCCGTCTTTGAGCCGGTACACGCCAGGCCTCGCAACAGCGCCATCAACATCGACGTACACCTCGGCAGCAGAAGAACTCTTGACCGACGATTCATCGGCATCGTCAGGTGACGCATCCCCGGCCCCGCGTACTTCCGAGGCGCTCGCCTCATCACTACGCTCAAACGACACGCCGCTGGAGCGGCTATTAAAACTTGCCATCGCCAAGCCGCTCGCGACGGCAATGACAACCAGAATCGCCACGACCACCGCCTTATGGCCGAGCAGCTTTTCTGCCCAGCGGTCCATCCGTTTAACCCGTTCGTGTTGCTCGCGCTGCGCCATAGCAAACACCTCCCAACACCATCGTGTCAAGAAACGAACGCCGCAGCCTCCGCACGTCCACACCGGTTTTCGCGGTCAAACCAAAAGCTGACCAAAACCTTGCGGAAAAGTGTCCATTTATTCAGGCACACGTCGACAAATGAACCGTTTATCGCCTAATGCCCAGATAGAAAAAGACCGACGATGCAAAATCACCGCCGGTCTATACACAACATTATTCGTGATCTTGGTAAATCTCACGTGGAGCGAGCTCGGAATGCTTGCGTTTTAAGGTCTTAGGGGCCTTATACGTGTTGCTCTCGAAGTCGATGTACTCAGTCTGTTTGAGCAAACGCTCAATCATCTCCTCGTGATCGAACAGCTCCCACGCCTCATGCACGGCATCGAGTTTAGCGTGCGTCTCGGGACGGCGCGGCATAAACAGCGTGCAGCAGTCGGGAGCGGCCTCAGTCGAGATATCAAACGTGCCGATCTCCTGGGCACGCGCGATGATCTCCTGCTTGTCCGAACCGATCAACGGACGGAACACGGGGATCTTCACGGCCTCATTGACGGCCATGATGTTCTCGAGCGTCTGGGAGGCAACCTGACCGAGCGATTCACCAGTCACGATAGCCTTGGCGCCCTCGATATGCGCAATGCGCTCGGCAACCGAATACATAATGCGGCGATACATGATCACGCGTAGGTTGCTGGGACAGGTCACCGAAATCTCACGCTGGCAGTCACCAAACGGCACCACGTACAGGCGGCCGATCTGGACACCCGGCTCAAGCGCACGGATGATGTCCTGCACCAAATACTCACTCGTATCGGGCGTCTGCGGACGACCGGAGAAATGTACCGGCACGCACACCGCGCCGCGACGCGCGAGCATCCAGGTCGCCACCGGAGAATCGATGCCCGAGGAAAGCAACGTCACGACCTTGCCGGCAGAACCCACCGGCAGACCGCCCACGCCGCGCTCGGAGCGTGCGTACACGTAAACGCTACCCTGGACCACCAGTACGTGCACCATCGCGTCGGGGTCGTGCATCTGGACCTTTTTATCGGGAAACGCCTCGCACAGTACCTCGCCCACCTGACGATTGATATCAATCGAGGTGAGCTCGTAGTCGGTGTTAGAGCGCTTGGCATGCACCTTAAACGACTCAAAGGGACCAAACTCGCGCAGCGCCTTCACGGCGGCGGCGCAGTACTCCTGCGGGTCGCGGTTCGTGTGATATGCCAGGGACACGCGGGCAACGCCGGGGACGGTGCGAATGACGCACGCCGCCTCGTCGGCCTGATGCTCGTTAAAGGTCACGAGGATATAACCGGAAATT
>USMH01000056.1 GCA_900555745.1 uncultured Collinsella sp. | reverse complement strand
TGAAACCCTGAACGTTGCCGTTCTCGTACATGTCGAGCATGCCCTCGAGGTTTGCACCGTCAGCGAACACCTTGATTGCCATCTGCCTGATTCCTTTCGTTAGCATACGGCCGATAAACTGCTAAACACTTTACCTACGTTTATCAAGGCGTGAGCTGCGGTTTTTTATCTTCTCGGCGAACGGTATAAACACCTCAGTGTTTGGATTGATAAATCGATTGAGCATGTAAAAGCAAAGAGTCGCAGTTTGGGCAAACGTCAGAACGCGGGATTCATTAGATGAGGCCGAAATGCTGCATCGCTGTGACGGTGCCGTCGTGTGCGACATCATCAGTCACGTAGTCGGCGAGCGCCTTGACCTCGGGCATGGCGTTGCCCATGGCCACGGCCGTCTCGACAGCGGCGAGCATACCCAGATCGTTGCCGGAATCGCCAAAGCCAAAGGTGCGCGCGTTGCCGGTGCGACCCAGGTATTCCAGCGCTCGCGCCACGCCCACGCCCTTGTCAATGCCCTTGGGGCTCAGCTCGCGATTCTGACCACCGGTGTTGCACAGCTCAAACTCGCGATCGATAAAGCCGTCATCGTTGGCTACACGAGCCAGGTAGCTCGCGACGATGCACACCTTGCCCACGCGCAGACGGCCGTCGACGCGCATCTCCTCGGCGCTGTGCACCACAGAAGTGCCGATCAGAGACGGCTGCTCAACACCCGCGGGTTCCAGGGCAAAGGTAGCCACGTTGGTCTCGAAAAAGGCTTCAATCCCTGCCGCGGCCATACGGCGTGCCAGCTCCTCGATAACGTCCTCATCAAAGCAGTCCTCGTGTACCACGCGGCCCTCGACCTCGAGCGTCGCTCCCGCCATGGCAACGACACCCGCCGGGTTCAGCGCGCGCAGGCCATCGGCAATCAGCCACAAGGGACGACCCGTGCAGATAAATGCCTGGTGTCCCGCGTCGCGCAGACGATGAAACGCCTCGACGACCGCCTGCGAGGGGTGAACCGCCGAAAAGTCCTTGTCGGTCATGTTGTCGGGATCGAACGACGTCAGCGTGCCGTCCACGTCAAAAAAGAGCACGGCGGAATCGGGGCACGCATCAATCATATGGGTTCCTTTCGGGGGCGAGAGTAAACGAAGTATCCATCATATAATGGAGCGACGCAACCAGAGAGGTCACCCATGGAATTTTACGCAAGCTGCCCCGAGGGCTTTGAGTCCGCACTCGCCGATGAGCTTAAACGCCTCGGGCTTTCGCATGTTCGCCGGCTGAAGGGCCGCGCTACATTTGAGGGCGAGCTCGAAGAAGGCTACCGCGCCTGTCTGTGGTCGCGCCTGGCGAGCCGCGTGTTCGTGGTGCTCGGGCGCTTTGAGGCGCAGGATGCCGATGAACTGTACGATAGCGTTTACGACATCGCCTGGGAGAGCATCGTCCGCCCCGGCGCTACCATCGCCATCACCGCCCGCGGCGTGACCGAGCAGCTGCGCAACACGCGCTTCTCGGCCCTGCGCGCCAAGGACGCGCTGTGCGACCGCCTGGCCGAGACCACGGGCCGTCGCGCCGACGTCGATGCCGCCGACCCCGATGTTCACCTACTGCTTTCGCTGCGCCAGCGCCGCGCGAGCATAAGCCTGGACCTTTCGGGCGACCCGCTGTTCAAGCGCCTGCCGCCCGCGGCGACCCGTGCCGGCGAGGGCGCGCACGTGTTGCGCCCCGACTACGCCGCCCTGGTGCTGGCGCAGGTCGGCTGGACCGCACTGTGCGAGCGCGAGCTGACGGCCGACGATTACGAGAACGAGGCTCTGCCCACGCTGATCGACGCCTCGTGCGCCGGCGGCGGCCTGCTGCTGGAGGCCGTGAATATCCTGACTGACCGCGCCCCGGGCGCCGCACGCGAGCGCTGGGGCTTTGAGGGCTGGCAGCTGCACGACGCCGCCCTGTGGGAGCAGCTGCTTGCCGAGGCGCGCTCGCGCGAGGCGGCAGCGCGCGAGCGCCAGGCGCGCATCGTGGCCGCAGACATCGACCCCGCCGCCCGCAAGACTGCCGAGCGCATGGTCAAGAGCGCTGGCCACAAGCGCTTTGTCGATTTCTGCGCCGCCAAGTCCGCCACCGTACTGGACCACGCGGGCGCCGTCGCCGGTGCCGCCGTGGTCGCGGATACGACCGAGACACCGCTTTCGCTCATGCACGACGCCATGACGCTGGTCGGTGAGCTGCGCCGCGCGCCCGAGCTTGCCGCGGCACCGGTCGCCGCGCTCACCCGCGACGGATTGCTGGCCCGCGCGCTCCAGGCCGAGCCCGAGCGCTCGATTGCCGTCATGCCCAACAACGAGAAAGCAGCTATTGAGGTCTGGCCTTCGCTCGACCATGCCGCCGCAGCGTTTGAGGCTGCGACCAGCGCGGATACCGAGGCCGAGGTTACGGATGCCGACGAAGTCAACGGCAACGCCGCCGACACCCTCATGCCCGAACCTACCGCCACGCTCGACCTGGGCGACGGCAAGCCGCTGCCCGTGCTCATCCCGGAGTCCGAGCAGTTCGCCAACCGCCTGCGCAAGAACGCCCGTCTGCGTCGAAAGTGGGCAAAGCGCGAGGGCGTGAGCTGCTACCGCGTCTACGATGCCGACCTGCCCGACTACTCCGCTGCCATCGACCTGTACGAGGGTTGCCCGCAGACGCCGGGCCGCTGGCTCGTCATCGCCGAATACGCCGCGCCCAAGACCATCGACCCCGCACTGGCCCAGGCCCGTATGCTCGACATCTTGGCCATCGCGCCGCGCATCCTGGATGTTCCGGCCGAGCACGTGCACGCCAAGGCCCGCATGCGTTCGCGCGGCGGCTCGCAGTACGGCAAGCAGGGCGCCGGCAAGGGTGGCTCGGGCGAGCGCGCCAACATCGCGCGCCGTCGCCTGCCGCTCATCGAAGAGGGCGGACTCACCTTTGCCGTCAACTTTGACGACTACCTGGATGTGGGCATCTTCCTGGATCACCGCGTCACCCGCAACCTGGTGCGCGAGCACGCCAAACAGGCACGCCGCTTCCTCAATCTGTTCGCCTATACCGGCACCGCCACCTGCTATGCGGCAGACGGCGGCGTCGAGGAGACCGTGACGGTCGACCTCTCCAACACCTATCTGGACTGGGCAGAGCGCAATATGCGCCAGAACGGCTTTGTGGGCCCTCAGCATCATTTTGTGCGCGACGACGTGCTCGCCTGGATTCGCGACCAGCGCCAGACGCGCAACCGCTGGGACCTGATCTTTGTCGACCCGCCCACGTTCTCGAACTCGTCCAAGATGGGCCGCCGCACCTGGGATGTCCAGCGCGACCATGTTGAGCTTTTGGCCGGTGTATCTCGCCTGCTTGCACAGGGCGGACATGCCATCTTTAGCTGCAACCTGCGCGGCTTCCGCCCCGAGACACGCAAGCTCGCGCGCGCGGGCGTCGTGCTGGAGGACATTACGACGCAGACCATTCCCGAGGACTTCGCGCGCAACCAGAAGGTGCATCATTGCTATATCGTGCGCCGCCTGCCCATCGAGGACGCCATGGCCGAGGTCGGCTTTAGCGCCGAGGAGATTGCCGAGCGAACCGAGGAGCTGCGCAACCCCGAAGCGCGCAAGCCTCGTGCAGCAGCGCCCGCACCCGCGCAGGCTGGCAACGGCAAGTCTAACTTTGCTGGCAAGCCCTCCCCCGCCGGCAAGCCCAAAAAGAAGAAGTTCTACGCCAGCAAGCCCAAGGGCAAATAAACAAAGTTGCGGTGGAATACGGACTGCTTTGCCTGGAATTAGGCAAATATAGACCGTATTTCACCGCAACTCATAGTGGGATGGCGGACGCCGTCCTACCCTTGGGTGACCAGGCGGTAACCGATGCCCACGTGCGTCTGGATATAGCGCGGATGCGCGGGGTCGGACTCGATCTTCTTGCGCAGCGTGCCCATAAAGACGCGCAGGCTCGCCAGGTCGCTCTTAGTTGCCGTGCCCCAAATCTCGTGCAGGATAAACTGGTGCGTTAGTACCTTGTCGGCGTTATGTGCCAGCAGGCACAAGAGCTTGTACTCAATCGGCGTCAGATGCAGCTCCTCGCCATCCATCGTGGCAATGCCGGCATCAAAGTCGATATGCAGCTCACCGGCATCGAACGTGCCCTCGGAGGCAACGCCGCCCGATTGCGCATACGAAAGGCGCCTGAGCGTCGTGCGAATGCGCGCGAGCAGCTCCTCGACCGAAAACGGCTTGGTCAGGTAGTCGTCGGCGCCGGCATCGAGTGCGCGAATCTTGTCCGCATCCTCGCTACGCGCCGATACCACGATAATCGGCATGCCCGACCATGCGCGCACCGACTCCACCACCTTGACGCCGTCCATATCGGGCAGACCCAGGTCGAGCAGCACGATGCTCGGTGCCTGCGATGAGGCGGCAGCGATGGCGGCATGGGCGGTCTCCACGGCCATATGACGCAAGCCGTGCGCCTCGAGCGCGGCAACAATAAGGTTGCGGACAGCGGGGTCGTCCTCAACGACCAAGATGAGCGGTTTTACGGCAGAGTTCGGCACAGCGCTACTCCTTATCAAACGAAACGTCGGCGACGGGAAGCTCAATCGTAAAGACCGAGCCGTGCGGGTCCGCCGCGGCAACCTCTATGCTACCGCCATGCGCCAGCGCAATGGAGCGGCAGAGCGAAAGCCCCAGGCCCACACTACGGTGGCTGTCGGCCAGGCCATGGTTGGCGGTATAGAACGACTCGAAGATGCGCTCGCGATCCTCGGGTGCGATGCCTGGACCATCATCGGCCACCGAGCACGCCACGCGTCCATCGTCGACGCTAATCGAAATCATGATATGCGAGCCTGCGGGCGTATAGGTGATGGCGTTGTTCACCAGATTGACCACCAGCTGCACCATCAGGCGCGCATCGACGTTGACGAGCGCCGGCTCATCGCACGCCACCACCTTAAGGTCGTGCTCGCGCACGGCAGGGTTCACGTGGCGCAGCGCCTCCTCCACGATATCGTCCATGAGCTCGAGCGTGGTCGACAGGCGCATACCGCCGCCCTCGAGCTTGGTGATGGCGAGCAGGTTCTCGACGGTGGCGTTGAGCCATTGCGCATCCGAGCGAATGGACAAGAGCAGGCCGCGGCGCGTTTGGGCGTCGAGCACGTCGGTGCCGGTCGAGCCCTGGTCGAGCAGCACATCGGCATTACCCGAAATACTGGTGAGCGGCGTGCGCAGGTCGTGCGAGATGGAGCGCAGCAGGTTGGCGCGCAGCTGCTCATTTTTGGCAAGCACCGCCGCCTCCTCGCGGGCCTCCATGGCGCGGGCGCGATCGAGCGCCAGCTCGCCTTCGCTCACGATAGCATCGGCAAGTGTCCGCTCCTCGTGCGTCAGCACGTCGGGCTCGGCAACGATAGCCAGCACGCCCACCACCGAGGCGGGATCGCCCGAGCGCGCGAAGCCGTCGCCTGTGCGAACCGTCAGGTAGATGCCATAAAACGCCGAGCCGCCGAACGTAGCATCGAGCGGCGTTCCCACATAGGCGGACGCCGAGAGCCGCGGTGGCATCTGCGGCGCCAGCTCGTGCACCGGCGCGGCATCGCCCACGGCCGTGTATGTCGCACGCGGCAGCAGGTCATCGCCCTCGGCGTCGGCGCTGTACCACACGACCGGACAGCCCGAAAGACGCGCCAGCTGCGTGGCCATGGCGTGAACGATCTGCTGCTCGTCGGCGCAGCGCTGCAACATGCGATTGGTCTCGAGCACCATATGCGTGCGGCGGTCGCTGGCGGCAGCCTGTGCCAAGGCGCGGCGCAGGGCCAACGCAATCGAGCTCGACACAAGCGAGACCACGAACATGATGAAGAACATGCCGGGATAGCCGCGGTCGATAAGCGACAGCGAGTAGCGCGGGTCGACAAACAAGAAGTTGTAGAGCGCCACGGCGGCAGCCGAGCTCAGCAAGCAATACAGGCGACTCCAGGTAAAGAATGCGCACAGCTGAACGGCGAACACATAGACGATCATGATGCTCGGCGCGAGACCCGGATGGTCGAGCAGCGCGCCCACAATCGTCGCCGCGACCAGCAGCCCCACCGATACGCAGGCGTCATACAGAGGAGTGCGGCGCGTCAGCGTTGTGCGCCGCCACCAAAAGCTATCGGCAATATCGCCGTCCGTACGGACGTCCATCAGCGCCCCGCCCCTCTCTCGAAAACAAAAACCACCACAAAGGGACAGGCACCTTTGTGGTGGTTTCCCTTGTGGTGGTTCCAAGTGTATAGCCTTTGCAGCCTGCGGTCGCTAGACAAACAGCACGTGCGCGAGCAGGGCACACACGCACACCGCTCCAAATACCAGTGCCACGATCGAGATCACGCGGTCGGCCATGTCCATGTTGGCACGATTCGTAAAGAACCGATCTTCGGCGGCGTCAACACGCGCCTCACGCACCATTTCGACCACCGCCTCACGGCAATCGAGCGCCTTTGTATCCATGTTTACCTCCCCGGCCTCATGCTTATCCATCAAAAACCAACTCCGTGTAGCCGCCGACGTCTACGGCCGCTCGTTGGGAGCCAGGCGTTGCATCTTGTTCACAGCCTTGAACTTGGTGAACAGCGGCACGTACTCAAAGCTCACGTTGGAGTTCTCCA
>USMH01000055.1 GCA_900555745.1 uncultured Collinsella sp. | reverse complement strand
TCATGGCATCGACGACCATCAGCACCTGATCGGGCTTGACGGCCTTCTTGATGTCGACGGCCTCCTGCATCATCTGCTCGTCGATCTGAAGACGACCGGCGGTATCGACAATGACCACGTCGCGCAGGTGGTCGACGGCCTCCTGGATGGCACCCTTGGCAATGTCGACCGGGTGCGCGCCGTCACCGCGGAAGACCGGCACGCCGATCTCGCCACCGAGCGTGGCCAACTGGTCGGCAGCGGCGGGACGGTAGACGTCGCACGCGGCGAGCAGCGGCGAGCGGCCCTGCTTCTTGAGCAGGTAGGCCAGCTTTACGGCCGCCGTAGTCTTACCGGAGCCTTGCAGGCCCACGAGCATGATGACATTGGGAATGCGGTTGCTAAAGACGAGCTTGCTCTCGGTTGAGCCGAGCATCTCGGTGAGCTCGTCGAGCACGATCTTGACGACGTTTTGTGCCGGCGACAGCGACTCCATGACCTCAGCGGTCATGCAGCGCTCCTTGGTCTTGGCGACGAACTCCTTGACGACCTTAAAGTTAACGTCAGCCTCGAGTAGCGCCATGCGAATGTCACGCATGGCCGAGGTAATATCGGCCTCGGTCAGCTTACCCTTACCGCGCAGGCGGTCAAATGTGTCGTTGAGGCGATCGCTCAGGGAATCAAACACTAGTCACTCCTTAGTTGGACTCGCCCACCAGGGCGCGGCAGAAATCTTTGGCGTTAAACTCCTGCAGGTCATCGACCTGCTCGCCCACGCCGATGCGCAGGATCGGGAGCTTGAGCTTCTCGGCCACGGCCATGGCGATACCGCCCTTAGCCGTGCCGTCGAGCTTAGTCATGATAATACCGTCCAGGCCCAGCGCCTCGTTAAACTCGAGCGCCTGGTTCAGACCGTTCTGACCAGTGGCGGCATCGATCACAAGCACGACCGAGACCGGCATGGGACCGGCGGCCATATTGGCGGCGCGCTTACGGGTCACATTGACCACCTTGGCGAGCTCGCGCATGAGCTCGGGGCTCGTGTGCAGACGGCCGGCGGTATCGATGAGCACCAGGTCGCTGCCGCGCTTATCGGCCTCGTCGAGCACGTCATAGCATACGCTAGCCGGATCGGAGCCGCGGTCACGCTTGATAACCGGTACGCCGGCGCGCTGGCCCCACACATCGAGCTGCTCGATGGCGGCGGCACGGAAGGTGTCGGCCGATCCGATCACCACGTTCTTGCCGCGGGCGGCCATGGCGCTCGCAATCTTGCCGACCGTGGTGGTCTTGCCGGCACCGTTGATGCCGACAAACAGCACGCAGCTCGGCGTATCGGAAAACGGGTCGCGCTCAACAGGCACAAAATGGCCCTCGAGCTGCTCGGCCAGGGCGCGGCGAAGCTGCGGGGCGGTCTTGAGGTTCTTCTTGGCAGCGGCGTCGCGTAGGTCATCGGAGACCTGAATGGCGACCTCGGCACCCATGTCACCCATGACGAGGGTGTCCTCAAGGTCCTCCCAAAAATCCTCGTCGACCTCACCGCCAAAGTAGAAGACCTCGTTAAGGGCCTCGCGACTGCGCTCAAGTCCGCGCGAGAGAGCGTCAAAGAATCCCATTATGCATTCACGACCTTTCCGGTTTCGCGATCGAGTTTTTGCGAGACGACGCGACTGACGCCGTCGGCTTGCATCGAGACGCCGTAGAGAACGTCAGCATCCTCCATAGTACGGCGCTGATGCGAGATTACCAAGAGCTGCGTATCGGAACGCAGCACATCGAGGGCGCCGATGAGCTTGGACAGGTTGGCGTCGTCGAGCGCGGCCTCGACCTCGTCCAGCACATAGAACGGCACCGTGCGCGTACGGTATACGGCAAAGAGCAGAGCGAGCGCCGTCAGGCTCTTCTCGCCACCGGACATGAGCATCATCTTGGTGATACGCTTGCCGCGCGGCTGCGCCACGACCTCAATGCCCGTCTCGGCAGGATGCTCGGGATCGGTCATCTCAAGGTGAGCCTGACCACCCGGGAAGAGCATGGCGAAGATCTCGCGGAAGTTCGCGTCGACCTTCTCAAACGTCACCAGGAACGCCTTGCGCATCTTGCGGTCAATCGCCACGGTAATCTTGGTGAGCGCCTTGCGCGCGCTCTCCAGATCGGCCAGCTGCTCCTCGATGTAATCGGCGCGGCGCTTGAGCTGCTCGTACTCCTCCATGGCGACTTGGTTCACAGGACCCAGGTTGTTGATCTGGCGCACGAGTTGGTTAAGCTCGCGCTCGGCGGCGTCGCGATCGGTGGGCGCCGGCAGCATGAGCGCCTCCTCGAGCACCGTGGTGCCGTCGGCGGTGATGGCCTTAATGGCAGCCTCTACCTGCACCTCGAGCTTGCCGCGCGCCACCTTGAACTCATTTTGCGTCGTGGCGGCAGCATCGACCCTCTCTTTGGCGCGGGCGACCTCGGTCTTGGCGTCCTCGATGGTCTTCTTAAGCGAAGCCGAGTCCGCCTCCTCAAGCGTTGCCTGATCGCGCAGGCGCGCAGCCCAGTCCGAGGCGCGCTCCAACAGGGCAGAATAGCGCTCGTGCATGGGATCGACGCGAAGGCGCAGCAGCTCAAGCGAGCGCGAGGCCTGGCGTGTTCCGCGGATACGGCGGTCGATGCCCTCCAGGCGATGCTCCAGGTCGGGCACGCGGCCCTTCAGAGAACGCAGGCGCTCACTCGTCTGAGCCAGGCGCACCTTAGCGTCGGCGAGCTTGCCGGCGGCCTCGGAATCGTCGCGACGCACGCGATCGAGCTCGTCGTTGGCCTCGGCAATCTGCAGGCCCAGGTCGCTCGCCTGCGCACGGGCCTCGTCACGCGAACGAGTGAGGTCGTCCACGCGCGGACGGGCGGCACGAACGGCCTCGGCAGCCTGCTCGCGGCGCTTAGAAATCCGTACCCGCTCGACCTCGGCATTGTTGGCACTCTGCTCCAGGCGGCCGATCTCGGACAGCAGGGAGCGACGCTCGCCCTCAAGGCGGGCAATCTCGCCGGCAGCATCGCCCTCGGCGGCACGGGCCTCCTCAACGGCAGCATTGGCCTCGACGACCTGATCCGAAACATGCTCAAACACGGCAGCAAGATCGGGCTCCAGGCCTTCCAGCTCGCGGATACGACGCTTGCGCTCCAGGGCGCCCGAAGCCTCGCCGGCATCAAGCCCCACGCGAACCAAGCCGCCGCAGGCAACGCGTGCGCCATCGAGAGTCACATAGGTCACGCCATCAACGACCGGCGCGGACAGCGCGGCAGCCAAGTCATCGACCACGTAATAGCCGCCGAGCAATGCCTCGACGACCGGACCGTAGCCCGCACGCACGGACAGACGATCAACAAGACGGGTACCGGCGGCACCCTCGGCAGCCGCAGAGCCGCTCACGCTGCGCGCCACCAGCAGCGCCTCGCCCGAGGCCTTCTTCTGGTCCAGCGCAGCGCGACCGGCGCGCTCAAGTGCGGCAGCGTTATCGAACAACAGGGCATCGATATCGCCGGCGAGCAGCTGCTCAACCAGGCCCTCAAGCTCACGAGGTGCCTCGAGCACATCGCCCAGACGACCCGAGACATCGTCGCCCAGCGCGCCCACCAGACGGCTCACGAGCGGCGAGCTGTCGGCCATGCGGGCATCGAGCTTCTTTTGGCTCGCGAGCTCTGAGCGCACCTCAGACAGCTTGTTGCGCGCCTCGCCCTCGCGGGCACGCAGGTCCTTAAGGGCTGCACGGGCGACCTCGGTAGCCTCGCGTGCATCGCTTTGGGCCTGACGGGCCGCCTCAAGGGCGCTCTCAAGCTCCTCAGCACGGTCGCGGCGGCTATCAAGCGATGCCGTGACCTCCTCGAGCTGTTCATCGATCTGCTCCAGGCGCGAGGCATACATGTTGTCCTCGACCTCGGCGTTGCTCAGCGAGTCCTTCACCTTGGCGAGCTCGAGCGCAGCATTATCGGCAACGCGCTGCACATCGCGCTGTTCGCGCGTGAGCTGCGAAATCTGATTGTCGAGCGCAACGCGACGCTCGTGGAGCTCGGCGGCGGCAGGACCAGCGGCGTCAACGTCCTCCTGGGCCTGCATATGCGCGCCAGTCACTTCCTCGAGCTGAGCACGTGCGTCCTCGAGCTCCTCGACCACGCGACGGCGCTGATGCTCGGAGCTCGAGATCTGGCCACGCATGTCGGACAGGCGCGACACCATGTTGTGGCCCTTTTCCTCGAGCAGGCGCATGTCGGAGTTAATGCGGCCGACAACGTCTTGCATATGACGGCGCTGCTCGCCCAGATCGCCCACAAACAGGCCCTTTTCCTCGAGCATAACTTGGAGCTTCTCGAGCTCGCGCTCCTTCTCGCCCAGGCGGTATTGCGCGAGCTCCAGCTCGGCGGCGCCCTCCTTAGAGCGGCTCTCCAGGTCGTTCCACTGCGACTGCAGCGAACGAAGCTCGTCGACGGCCAGCATCTGCGTAAGCTCGTTCGCGCGCGAGGACAGCTCTTTGTACTTGCGCGCGCGATCGACCTGACGCTCCAGCGGTCGCAACTGACGGGCGATCTCCTTGTTGATATCGCGGGCACGGGTAAGGTGCTCGTCCATCGAATTGATCTTCTTGAGCGCACGCTCCTTGCGGCGCTTATGCTTGGAGATGCCGGCGGCCTCCTCAATGAGGGCGCGGCGCTCCTCGGGGCGGCTCTGCAAAATAGCATCGAGCTTGCCCTGGCTGATGATGGAATGCGTATCCTTGCCCAGTCCCGAATCGTGCAGGATGTCCTGGATGTCCATCAGGCGGCACGGGCTCGAGTTGATCAGGTACTCACTCTCGCCCGAGCGATACATGCGGCGGGTGATGGCCACCTCGTCAAAGTCGACAGGCAGCATATGGTCCGAATTGTCGAGCACCAGCGTGACCTCAGCCACGCCTACCGGCTTGCGCGCCGACGAGCCCGAGAAGATGACGTCTTCCATGGCCTGGCCGCGCAGCTGCTTGGCGCTCTGCTCGCCCAGAACCCATAGAATCGAGTCGGAGATGTTCGATTTTCCCGAGCCGTTGGGACCGACGATGACGGTCAGGCCCGGCTCAAACGTCATATGGGCGCGGTCGGCAAACGACTTGAACCCTTTGAGCGTGAGGGACTTGAGATACACGGTTCCTCGCTTAGACAGGCTTCTTGTTGAGAATCACGCCGTTGGTGGTGTAGCCCATGCGGTCGAGTGCCTCAAGCGCAGCGGCTCCCTCGGCCTCCTTCTTGGAGGAACCGGTGCCGCGGCCCTGGCGGATACCGTCGATGAGCACCACGGCGGTAAAGGTCGGTGCGTGCGCCGGCCCCTCAGAGCCAACGAGCTTGTACGCCGGAGGCTCGTGGCCGTCGGCCTGCACGCACTCCTGCAAAAACGACTTGGGGTTCGCAGGATGCTCGGCACGCTCGGAAGCCAGGTGCGGCTTAAGCGTGCGGTGGATGAACTCCGCCGCAACGTCCCAGCCGGCATCCAGGTACAGGGCACCCACGAGCGACTCGTAGACGTTCTCGAGCGCCGAATGCAGGCCGCGCGCGCCCGTGCCGGTCTCAGAGGCACCAAAGATGATGATGTCGTCGATGCCCAGCTCATGAGACACCTCGGACAGCGTGGCACCCGAGACGAGCGACACCTTCAGGCGCGTAAGCTTGCCCTCGTCAAACTCCGGATAGGACTCGAAGAGCGAACGGGCAACCACGGCACCCAAAATGGAATCGCCCAAAAACTCAAGGCGCTCATAGCTCGCCGAGACGGGCTGACCTTCAACGGCAGAGGGGTGCGTGAGCGCCGCGCGCAGCAGCACCTTATTATTGAACTCGTGGCCCAGGATTTCCTGGGCACGCGCGAGTCGTTGAGATAAAGCCAAGACTTAGGCCTCCTTGGCATTTTCAATAGCGTCGACAGCGTCGGCGACAGAGTTGAGCGACAGCAGGGTCTCGTCATCGATCTCGAGGTCGAACTCGTCCTCGATGGCCGTCACCAGCTGCAGACGCTCGAGCGAATCGGCATCGAGATCGTCAAAGGTGGTCTCGTCGCTAATGTCAGCGACATCGACGCCCAGAACGTCAGCGGCGACTTCGGCGATCTTATCGAAGATTTCGGAGCGGTCCATAGCGCTTCCTCTCATAGTGCATGAATACCAAAAGAATGGTACCGCCCGGGCGGTACCAAGACACGGTTCTGATTCTACCCCACGACGTGCGCCGCGAAGCACATAACAGCGCTCTAACTCGCTCCTACAAAACGATGCCGTCCATAGAGTTGGCGACGTTCTCGACCAGCCCGGCGCGCACGGCCTCCGCCGCGGCGAGCGTACCGTTTTTGACGGCCTCGACCGAGGTGGCACCGTGGCCGATCAGGACCACGCCACGCAGGCCCAGCAGAATGGCGCCGCCCTTAGCATCGCCCGAGAGCTTTGCCTTGATCTCGCGCATCTGCTTTTTGATGAGCAGCGCGGCAATCTTGGTGCCGAGCGAAGCCATAAAGGCACCCTTGAGCTCTTGCAGCAAAAACTTGGCGGCGCCCTCGGTCGCCTTAAGCGCGATGTTGCCCGACATGCCATCGGCAACGACGACGTCAAAGTTGCCCGAGGTCAGGTCGGTACCCTCGCAGTTGCCCACAAAGCCGGGAACGGCGGCCTTCATGGCAGGGAAGCACGCCTTGGTAAAGTTGGAGCCCTTCTCATCCT
>USMH01000054.1 GCA_900555745.1 uncultured Collinsella sp. | reverse complement strand
ACTTTGTGGTCACGGCCATTAAGGGCAAAAAGGCTGAGCGCAAGGAGCGTGAAGCGCTTGCGCGGCATAAGGACCAGCAGGACAGGCGCGCACGGCGATAGCTTGTTGAGTTTTGAATCCGTGCGCTAGCTGCGTTTTCGGACCAGGGCGATATAGAAGCCCTCAAAGTCGCGACTGGGCGGAATGGTCAGCGTACCGGGCATGCCGTTGGCAATGGCCGAGACGTGGCCCGCGGCAATGGCCTCGGTAAGGGCGTTGCACTCGATATGCGGCTTGTCGCCGGCATCCTGTGCGCGACGCGCTTCGCTTTTGCTTGGCGTGCCGTCGAGGGGGATGAGCTCGCAGTCCATATGCTTGTCGAGGGCCTCTTGCAGGGCGTCCTCGTTTTCCTGCGGCAAGATTGAACAGGTCGAATAGACGAGCGTGCCGCCCGGTTTGAGGGCCCCCATGGCGCGGTCCAGAAGCGCGCGCTGCGAGCGGGCGCACTTGCCGAGCAACTGTTCGGTGAGGCCGCGCAAGCTCTTTTCGTTACCGCTGATGACGGTGCCCGTGCCGGTGCAGGGAGCGTCGAGCAGGATGCGGTCAAAGCGGAAGAACTCGTCAAGCTCGCGTGCGTCAATACGCATGACGGGCACGTTTTTGGCGCCCTGGCGGCCCAGATTGGCCTCAAGCTTTTCGGCACGGGGAATGCTCATCTCGCAGGCGGTGAGGTGCGCCTGTCCCTGGGTGAGGGTGGCGATCTGCGTCGTCTTGCCGCCGGGGGCCGCGCACATATCCAGGATATCCTCGCCGGCCTGCGCGCCCAGCACCAAAGGCGGCATCATGGACGACAGACTCTGCAGGTAGACCTTGCCGTCACGGTAGATGTCGAGGTCCCACAGGTCGGAAACCTGGGCCTCGGGCAGGATGAAAGCATCCGGGTACCAGGCAACGGGGCGGTGGGCGATGTCGGCTGCGTCGAGCGCGACGGCGATGTCTTCGGCGGTCGCCTTGAGCGTGTTGGCGCGCAGCGTGACCGGGCGCGCGGCTGCGGCGCCAAAGCCCTCAATCACGAGCTCGGCATCGGCAGGCGTGTAGGCGCCGGCAATCGTGTCGACCATAAAGCGCGGCAGGTCGGCGGCGCAGGGAAGGGCGGCAAGCTGGTCGGAAAGCTCGGTAGCGGCAAACTGCCTGAGCTTGAGCTCGGGCTTAACCTGCTTTTTCTGCTTGCGACGACGCGGCTTGGACATCCGTCTTTCCTTCCCGTCCCAATTTGACTACTTTCCGGGCACGCTGCTGCTGGCGTGCTTTAGTACTGGCTCTCGTGCTTGCTAAAGAAGTCGAAGCGCGGGGGCAGCGGCTTCACGCGGTGCTCGCCGGGCTTCTCGCCCAGGCTCTCCACAAACTCGTCCGTGGAGGCAAAGATGTTATCCCAGCTAAAGAAGGCGACCGGGTCGACGTCGAAGTACTCGCAGATGAGCTCGCAGCCGGCCGGGACGATGCCGTGCATGAGCACGGTTGCCACGCGCAGCTCGGTAAAGGCGTCGACGAGGGCCTGCGTCATTGCGGCGTTTGCCTCGCTACCCTCGAGCTTGTTGGCGGCCTTGGAGGCGTCGCTCCAGCGCTTGTTGGCGGCACGCAGGTAGTCGTCGCACACGGCGAGCGCGCGGTGCGTCTCGAACTTGTACATGGCCTGCTCAAAGGCGAGAGCTGCCTGCTCGGCGGCTTCGACCACGGTGGCGGAGGCGGCACCGGCGGGGATGCAGCCGTTGCGATAGGGGCTCTCGTCGCCTTCCTTGACGGCGACGCCGTAGAAGCAGCTGCGGGCCAGGCGGTTGAAAACGCCGGTCAAAAGGGCGCTCTCCTTAAGGGCCGGATCGATGACGCGCTTGTCGTCGCAGGCACGCACCTCGTTGCCGTCTTTGTCCTTGCCGGTCACGCGCGTGTCGTATGCCTTGGGGCTAAAGCTCACCGGCTTCTCGGACAGGCCGAGCGACAGCCAATGCGCGCGCATCTGCTCGCAGGTGTAGTGGTTGAGCAGGTCGTCTGCCGGCGGGGGAGGCGTCTGCGAGGACGAGCTGGCCTTTTTGCCCATGTAGAGCAGGTGGTAGCAGGCGCTGACGGTGCTCTGCGTGAGGTCCCAACCCAGGGCCTCCCACATGGCGGTCTGCGCGATGCAGTAGAAATAGATGTTGTCCTGACCGATGAACTGGTAGATCTGAGCGTCGTCCGAGCACCACCAGTCGCGCCAGTCGAGCGAGCTGTGCTGGTAGGTGGGCGCGGGGACCTGCGTGGAATCGGCGGCGGGCTCGCCCATGAGGGCGGCGTCCTGGGCGGCGACTCCCTCAGTTACGCCGGCGGCCTTGGCATCGCGTGCGAGCACGGTGCGCGTATAGCTGATGGGCGCCCACAGGCTCTCGGGCCAGCACCAGCAGGTGACGTCGTTCACGCCGTCGACCTCGGGCACCGGAACGCCCCAGTCGATGTTGCCGGTGATGCGGAAGGGCACGAGCGCCTTGCCGCTGCGGAAGCGTACGCCGCCGTTGGCGAGCACCGCGTGGGCGTCGTCGCGCTCCTTCCAGCTGGGGAAGGTGACGGTAAAGCTGCTCTTGTTGCCCTCGGGCTCCAGCACGGTGTGCTCGGGTAGCTGGTCCTCGACGGCGTCGAAAGCCTCGCGGAACTTGTTCTGAATGTAGAGCTGTGCCGGCAGCAGCCACTCATCCATGGTCTTGGAGACCACGGAGCGAACCTGCGGGTTCTGGGCGAGCTTGGCGGTGTAGGTCTTCATAAAGTCGAGGTAGGCCGGCAGGTCGAAGTAGAGGTTGTCGACCGGGCGCAGCTCGGGCACCTCGCCGGTGAGCTGGCTCTTGGGCGCGATGAGCTCCTCGGGCTCAAACTGGTGACCCAGGTCGCACTCGTCGGCATAGGCCTTCTCGGACTTGCAGCCCTGGATGGGGCAGCGGCCGATCACCTGGCGGCCGTTGAGGAACGTGCCGGCCTTGGCGTCGTAGAACTGCAGCGTGGAGCGCTTGGAGATGGTGCCCTGCTCGTGCAGACGCTCGATAATCTCGGCGGTCACCTCGTTGTGGATCTGGGCCGCCGGCTCAAGACCCGAGCCGCCGTAGATGTCGCAGCTGATGTTGTAGTTGTTGAGGGTCGCAGCCTGACGGGAGTGATTGGACTCGACGTACTCGCTAATGGACTTGTCGTAGCCCTCGTTCTCCTTGAGCTTGCGGTAGCTCTCCATGATGGGCGAGCCGTAGCAGTCGGTGCCCGAGGTGAAGATGACGTTCTCGCGGCCCAGGCGGTCGCGCAGGAAGCGGGCGAAGAAGTCGGCCGGGACAAAGACGCCGCCAACGTGGCCAAAGTGAAGGCCCTTGTTGCCGTAGGGCTCGCCGGCGGTAACGATGGCGCGGCGAGGCCAGCTGGGACGGTCGTTCATGGAGTATTTGGATGCCATGGGACTCCTTCGCATATGGTGAGGGCGCGGCCGGGTGCAAGGCCTGGCGACGCGGTGGTCAATTCGTGCATATCGTTCGACATTATCGCACATGCGGACGGGTACGTGGCAGGGGCGCTATCCTAAGATGCTATGAATGAGATTTCCAACATACATGCGTTTGAGGACGAGGATTTTTTGCACGCCTGCTTCGTGTGGGGGATGGTCGTGCTTGGCGCATTTGCCGTGTGCCTGGTGCCGGTGTTTATGCTGCTGGGTGGGCCCGCGGATCTGGATGCGGCTGACGCGGGTGGCTGGACCACGGTCTTTGGCTGGATAGTCGGTTTGGCCGCGGTTTCGGCGGCGTCATTTGCCGTGCACGAGCTGGTGCACGCGGTGTTCTTTAAGCTGTTTGCGCCCGCCGGTGCTCGGGTGACCTTTGGGGCAAATCTCGAAACCTGCATGATTTACGCCTGCGCCGAGGGCGTTGTGTATTCGCGCCGGCGGTACATGGCGGTTTGCCTGGCGCCGACGGTTGCCTTGACGACGGCGTTTGCCCTGGGGTTTGCGTTCTCGGGCTATCCGCTGCTGTGCTACCTGGCGGCCGGCTTGCATTTGTCAGGCTGTGTGGGCGACTGGTATTACGTGCGGACCATTCTGCGCGACCGTCGCATTGTCGCCTGCGAGGACACATCCTTTGGCGTGCGCTTCTTCGCAAGATAGTCTTTTTGGGATGATTTTTCTGGGACGGGGATTAAAAAATCATTAGGTACGCAATGATTTTTTAATCCCCGTCCCAGAAAAATCATTGTGGGAGAGGAGATGTTGATGAAGCCGTTGCTGCTGCATGCTTGCTGTGCGCCGTGTTCGCTCGAGCCGGTTCGCCTGCTGCGCGAGGAGGGGTTTGAGCCCACGATTTGCTGGACCAACCCCAATATTCAGCCGCGCGATGAATGGCGGCGCCGCCTGGACGAGCTGCGCCGGTGGTGTGCCGATGGCGACATTGAACTCATCGAGGCAGGGGAGGACCGCGATCGCTGGGAGGCCGGTGTGGCGCTGCTGGGTGCCGATCGGCCCCGTCGCTGTCGCGCATGCTATGCCTTGCGCTTGGCCGAGGCGTGCCGTGTGGCCCAGGAGCACGGGTTTGAATATGTGGGCACGACGCTCGCCGTTTCGCCGTATCAGCTGTTCGAAACCTGCAATGATGTGTTGGAGCGTCTGGCTGCCGCTCGCGGCCTCACTCCGGTGATTCGCGATTTTCGCCCGTATTATCCCGAGGCCACGCGTCGTTCGCGCGAGCTGCGCATGTATCGACAGAATTATTGCGGCTGCCGATTCTCGGCCGTCGAGGCGGCCATGGACCGCGCCCGCATTCGCGACGAGCGCAAGGCTGCCAAAAAGTAGTTCATTTGGGACGTCAGCCTGCTAGGATGTAGAGCGGAATTTAGCTATATAAGGAGTGTCCGACGTGTCTATGCGTACCGATGATTTTGACTACAACCTTCCTGAGGAACTGATCGCCCAGGCTCCTGCCGAGCCGCGTGACTCCTGCCGCCTGCTGGTGGTGGATCGCAAGGGCTCTCAGGCGGGAACGCCGCTGGAGCACGGTGGTACCGTTGAGCACCGCATCTTCCGCGACATCATCGACTATATCGAGCCGGGCGATGTGCTCGTCATCAACAAGACGCGCGTGATGCCGGCCCGCCTGATCGGTCGCAAAGCCGGCTCGGGCGGCGTGGTCGAGACGCTGCTGCTCAAGCGCCGCGAGGACGTGGATCCGCTGGGCCACGTTTGGGAGTGCCTGGTCAAGCCGGGCAAGCGTCTGAAGCCCGGTGCTCAGATTGAGTATCGCGCCGGTGGCGCCCATGCGCCCGAGGGCGCGCCCGTGGTGCTGACGGCCGAGGTCATCGACTTTGTCACCGATAGCCGCGGCGGCCGCCTGGTGCGTTTTGAGCCGGCCGGTTGCAATGCTGCCGGCGAGCCGCGCACGCTCGACGAGGCCATCCATGCTGCCGGCCACGTGCCGCTGCCGCCCTACATTACCGATTACGAGGGCGATCCCGAGAAGTACCAGACTGTCTACGCCATGAAGGAGGAACATTCGGCCGCCGCTCCCACGGCGGGCCTGCACTTCACGCCCGAGCTTATGGCGGCTATCGAGGCCAAGGGTGCGAAGTTTGCCGCCGTCGAGCTCGAGGTCGGCATCGATACCTTCCGTCTGGTGGAGGAGGACGACCCCACGCAGCACGTCATGCACACCGAGCGCTACCACGTATCGCAGGAGGTGGTCGACGCCGTGCATAAGGCTAAGGCCGAGGGGCATCGCGTGATCGCCGTCGGTACCACGGCGGTGCGCTCGCTCGAGAGCGCGTTTGACGCGGACGCGCCGGTGTCCGATCCGGCTGTGACGGCGCGCTATTTTGAGGGCCGCGAGGACGGGGCCGATGCGCTCGGCCGCGGCGACATCGTGGTACGCGAGAACGCTACGACGCAGCTCTACCTCATGCCCGGCTCGACCTATCACGTGGTCGACGCGCTGATCACGAACTTCCACGTGCCGCGCTCTACGCTCATGATGCTCGTGAGCGCGCTTGCCTCCCGCGACCAGATCATGGATGCCTACGCCGCCGCCATCGAGGAGCGCTACCGCTTCTTCAGCTTTGGCGACGCAATGCTCATTTGTTAGTTACGCGGTTCTACGAACCGCGTAACGGCTCGACGCTGCAAACGCCCCTAAGCGGCAATCTGACGTTCAATCGTCGGGCATGACCAAAAGGTCAATGCCCTCCTCTTTCACGTCACCTTGCTCGCTTAGGGGCGTTTTCGCTGTCGTTGCCAAAACACCGGCGTTGCCTTGGTCGCAAGTAGTCATTGGGGACGCTCTTTAATGACTAGTCGTTTAAGAACGCCCCTTAAGAATGACCCCAATGACTACACTCAAAAACGGCGCCCGTCGGTGATGTTGCCGGCGGGCGCCGTTGTCGTGTAGACGCTATTTGTTGAGTGCGTGCGTTCGAGCTCGCATGCTATAGCGAGTCGATAAAGCGCTGTTGGGCGGCGCGTCCTGCCTCGTCCCACTTAAAGACGCCGGCGTTGTCGAGCACGTGGCCAAACACCACGCCGACCTCTTCGTGCAGGATGTCGATGGCGTTGTCGGCCGTAAGCTCGTCGGCGCGGCGGGCAAAGACGTCCTCAGCCCATGCGGCGTGGCTGCGGCAAAGGTCGTCGCCCTCGAGCGCGCCGGCAAGGTCGTAGCTGGCATCTGCCTTGGCCGCCAGCAGGTGCTCGCGGACAGCGCCGAGCTCGGGAAC
>USMH01000053.1 GCA_900555745.1 uncultured Collinsella sp. | reverse complement strand
AGAATAATGATGAGCTCAGGAGCCCTCAGTCCAAACATGTAGACCTCCACAATACAGCGAGACAAGCTCGAATGAGTATACCGCGGGTGCCGCGGTATCACAACAATAGCTAAAAAAAGGGACCGCAAGAAGCGGTCCCTCCTCATGCTCTGGTCGGGTTGACTGGATTTGAACCAGCGACCCCTGCGTCCCGAACGCAGTGCTCTACCAAACTGAGCCACAACCCGTTAGCTCGACTATAGTAACAAAGATTTCCGTCGTGTGCCAGAGAAATTTTTACTTCTTTGGCGCTTCAATGCGAACCGTGTCGGAAACGAGCTCCGTTGCATAAGCCCACCAGCCGTTTTGTTGAGCGTCTGCCGCAAGATTGACTGCCGTGGCGGCGGTATCACAGAGAGCAAACGAGCAGGCACCCGAACCGCACACGTTTACGGCAATGGTACCGTCCTGTGAACGAAGCCAGTCAAGCACCGTTTGAATCCGCGGCTCCATCTGCGCGGAAATGACACCCAGGTTGTTGTGGACGAGCGCGTAGGCCGCCTCTGCATCTCCCGAGCGAAGGGCAGATGCGATCGCTCCGGGCTTGTCCGCAGGCGCTGGGGTCTCGTCAAAACGTCGATAGGCTTCAATTGTTGAAACGCTTGCCTCGCGCGGCTTGACCAGCACGACGGGTGTCGCGGGTAGTGCGGGGTACTCGGTTGCCAGCACGTCTCCCCCACCCACGTAAAATGCAGGGCTGGCATGCAAAAAGAAGGGAACGTCGGCGCCAATGCCGCGCGCGATGATGTCCAGCGCGGAATCGGCACGGTCGATACCCCACAGCTCTGCCAAGGCGACAATGACCGCCGCGGCATCCGTCGAAGGACCGCCCAGGCCGGCACACAACGGGATGCGCTTCTCGATCGTGATGCAGACGTTGGCTTCACGACCATAATGCTCGGCCATAGCGAGCGCAGCACGATACGCCGTATTCTTTTGCATGGGAAAGTCGGATGTCGGAATCGTCTGGACGGTCAGCGCCTGTGCCGGCGTAACCGTCACGGTATCGACAAGACCGACGGCCGCCATCAGGGAATCGACCTTATGGTAGCCGCGGTCGTCGCGCTCGGTATGAACCCCCAGATAGAGGTTGATCTTTGCCGGCGCGGAAAGGGTCAGGGACCAATCGGTCACCGCTAGTGCTCCTCGAGCTGATTGCCGAGCGGGGTAAAAATGTGCTCGCCGCTCTCGGGGTCGAACAGCTCGACCTGACCGGTGAGAACATCAATATACTGGTAGGACTGACGCGACTTGCGGCCACGGCGCTCGTCGACCTCGACGATAAAGACTGCCGGATGGACGCTCTTGATGGTGCCCATGCGCTCGACGACGCGGGTGCGGCCCATGTTAGCCTTCACCTTAACGCGATCGCCCACCATATCGGTCAGCTTCTCGTGGATGTCGTCGACGTGATTGACTTCCATCTCTTCCATGAACAGGGCCTCCAGAAGGTGCAATTCAAAAAGGGGATAATACCCCTAAGATAGACAAAACTCTAATACTATAGCACCCTGTTGTGGCCATACGCAAGTAGCTAAATAAGCCCCGTCCCAAATTGACTACTTACAGATTATCTGTGTCCAGAACGATGGTGAATGGACCGTCGTTGACGAGGTCGACCTTCATGTCGGCGCCGAAGATGCCATGCGCTACGTGCTCGACGTCCTCGCGCACAAGCGTCAGGAAGTACTCGTAGAGCTCGTTGGCGACATCGGGGGCGCCGGCATCCGTAAACGATGGGCGGCGGCCGTGACGGCAATCGGCGAACAGCGTGAACTGCGACACCACGAGAACCTCGCCGTCGACATCGGCAAGGGCCAGGTTTGTCTTGCCGTTCTCGTCCTCGTTAATGCGCAAGCCCCGGAGCTTGCCCCACAGCTTATCGGCCTCGGCGCGCGTGTCGCCGTGGCCCACGCCCAGCAGCACCAGATAGCCGCGCCCAATTTTGCCCACGCACTCGCCGTCGACCGTCACGCCGGCGTTGAGCACGCGCTGCACCACCGCACGCACGGTCTACTCCTCGCCCGTCAGCTTGGCGGACAGATGCTCGAGCGCATGGAAACGATGGCTAATGGCGTTCTTCTCGTCCGCCGTGAGCTCGGCCATGGTCTTGCCCGGCGTGTCGACCGGCAGGAACAGCGGGTCGTAGCCAAAGCCGTGATCGCCGCGGCCCTCGTGTGCGATAACGCCCTCGCAGGCGCCCTCACCATAGGTGACCAAACCGTCCGTGTCGATGAGCGCGACGACGCTCATAAAGCGCGCAGTGCGGTCCTCGTCGGCCACGCCCTCCAGATTCACGAGCAGCTTGGCATTGTTGGCGGCATCGTCGCCGTGAACGCCCGCGTAGCGCGCGCTATACACACCGGGCTCACCGTCCAGCGCGTCGACGACCAGGCCCGAATCGTCGGCAATGGCCATGAACCCCGTCTCCTCCACCGCAGCCTGGGCCTTGATGATGGCGTTCTCCAAAAACGTCGTGCCGTTTTCCTCGGGGTCCTCAAAATCGCCCAGCTGACCGAGTGCCACAAAGCGAACCTCGGGCATAACCTTGCCCAAAATGGCCTCGATCTCGGTGAGCTTATGGGCGTTGCCCGTTGCCACGACAATGGTCGCCGCCGGGTCGAGGGTGTCGATGTCGATCTTCTCAAGTGCCATGAGTGGCCTCCTTGTTCTTATAACAACGCCACACAAAAGGTAATTAGGCTCTCAAGCCCCTCCCCTCGCGCGGCAGCAGCCTTACAGTTCAGCGTTTCCGCAGATAAAACCTGCCAAAATAAACCTGTCCCTTTTTGGCAGGTTAGGCGATGGCTTGGCGCTGGAGCTCGATGAGCTCGGCAATGCCCTTGTCGCCTAAATCGAGCAGGGCATTGAGGCGCTTGCGGTCGAAGGGCGCCTGCTCGCCGGTGCCCTGGAGCTCGATCATCTCACCGGTATCGGTGGCGACAAGGTTCATGTCGACCTCGGCGTGACTGTCCTCGGAATAATCCAGGTCGAGCAGGGTGTTGCCGTCGACAACGCCCATGGAAATCGCGGCGACCTGGCCCGTGAGCGGGATGCGCTCGAGCTTACCCGCCTCGACCCACATGGCAAGGGCGTCGTGCAGCGCCACCCAGGCGCCGGTAATGCTCGCCGTGCGTGTGCCGCCATCGGCCTGGATCACATCGCAGTCGACGGTAACGGTGTACTCGCCAAGTGCCTTCATATTGACGATGGTACGCAGGCTGCGACCGATGAGGCGTTCGATCTCCATGGAGCGGCCCTTGCGGTTGGCATGCTCGCGCTTGCAGCGCTTGCCGGTCGATGCTGGCAGCATGGCGTACTCCGCCGTTACCCAACCGGCCTTGGCGCCCTTGCGCCAGCCCGGCACGCCCTCTTCAATTGTGGCGGCACACAGCACGCGCGTGTCACCGAACTCAGCCAGGCACGAGCCGTGGGCATGCTTCATAACACCACGGGTGAGCTTGACGGGGCGCAGCTCATTGGCGGCACGGCCGTTGGCGCGGTTGACCTGCATGTACTCCATAGAAATATCCTTTCGGCAAAAGAAGGGAACAAGTCTTTGGACGGTAACCCTACATCTATTTCAGTTCGTCGATATCGATATGCTCAATGCTCTTGAGCGGCTGGCCAAAGATAAAGCTGCCCGCCACCGCAAACTCGGCAATGTTATCGGACGTCGTTGCAAAACGATGCTGCGGCTCGGCTGCGTCGCCTGCCAGCTGCTCGCGGCGCGTGAGAATATCGGTCAGCTCGCGCGTGGTCTCCTCGGCAGAGCTCACCACGCGCACTCCGGGACCCAGCGCATGGCGAATAGGCCCCACGAGCAGCGGGAAATGCGTGCAGCCGAGCACCACGGTATCGATGCCGTGGTCGCGCAGCGGTTCAACCGTGGCACCGACCAGCGCGCGTACGGCAGGCGTATCAAAGATGTCCTCGTTCTCGAGCCACTGCTCTTGCAGATGTGCGCCCGAGGCGAGCTCGTGCTCAACGACCTCGACAAAGCTCGAGGCAGGGCAGCCGTATACGTCGACGCCGGCATCCAGGTCCTGGATGGCACGCGTGTAAGCGCCTGAGCGAATGGTGAGGTTGGTGGCGAGCACGCCCACCCGGCGCGTGCGGGTGCTGTTGATTGCCGCGCGTGCGCCCGGTGCGATCACACCGATGACGGGGACGTCAAGCACCTGCTGGGCCAAACGCAAGGCCGCAGCGGTCGCCGTATTGCAGGCGATGACCATGATCTTGACGTCGTGCTTCGACAGCCAACGGCCCGCCTGCAGTGCAAACGAGCGCACCTCGTCCTCGGTGCGGGTGCCGTAGGGGCAGCGCTTGGTGTCGCCAAAGTAGTAGACGGACTCGTGCGGCAACGCCGTTGCGATGGCGCGTGCAACCGTCAGACCGCCCAGACCAGAATCGAACACGCCAATCGGGCGCGTGTCGCCTGCCGGATTCTCGATATCGGACATTACCTCACCAGATTCTCTCTCGAAAAGATATGGCTCAGCGCGATAGGACCGCACTACGAACGGGCCGCGACGAGCAGCTCTGCCGTTGCCGCCCAGCCATCGACAATCTTGCCGCGCGTGACGTAGGCGTTATCGCAAGCATCCAGGAACTCGGGCGCGCCGGCGCTGGTCAAACCGTTCTCGACCAGGCAGAACGTGCCCACGTGGTCAGCCATGTAGAAGTCGGACTCGGAATCGCCGAGCGCCAGCGTCTCCTCGCGCTCGATACGCAGGTGCTCACAGAAACGTGCGATGGCAACGCCCTTGTTGAGGCCGGCGGGATTGATGTTAAACGCGCGGCCATCCTCGACGCGTTCGAGCTCGAGCGTCGTCGGTTTGGACAGATGGGTCAGATGGCCGTTGCAGGCCCAGACCAGGCCGCAGCCGGCCTCATCAAGAATGGCCTGGACCTCGTCGTCGGGCACATCGCCGCGCATGCCGACGGTGACCTCGCGGTACTTGTAGCCAGTCGACATGTCGTTGTGGTACTCGATCTTATGCGGCCAGCGGGCGAGAATCTTCTCGCACACGCCGGTCTGCTCGATCACCTGATGCGGCGTGAGGCCGCAGGCGGGGTCGTAGGGCATATCGCCGGTCAGGTACTCCCAATCGTTGGCCTTGAGGTCGTACATGACCAGACCACCCATCTCGCCGATGTAGGAGTTGAGGCCGAGCACGCGCGCATCCTCGTGGATCATGGTGCGGTTGCGGCCCGAGGTGGGAACCACCTGTATGCCGGCGCGGGCAAGTGCCACGACAGCCTCGACGAGCTTGGTCGAGGGGTTGCCGTCGTTGTCGCGCAGCACGCACGAGCCGGGTGCGAGCATCGTGGCGTCCAGGTCGGTAAAGACGTACTTAACCTTGGCAAGACGCTCGCGCATCTCGCCCGAAAGCTCAGCGACGGTCGGCAGGGTATTGTGGGACATGGTCACTCCATTACGTAGAAGGGGCTTCTGGTCTTAGGCGGCGCGCCTCGCTTGAGGGGAAACGCGCTTGCAACGGCAGCGCGCTCAGGACGCCACCCTCATCGCAGTTCATTAGTCAAACTGGGTAACATCGATTAAACGGTTGGCAAGCGAAAGATCGCTCTCGATGGGCACGAACTCATCGCCCACGTGCATGAGCTCCTCGTCGCCCTTTGCCAACAGCAAGACGATGGTGGGCGCATCGGGGCTGACGTATTCCTCACGCGCCGCCTTGAACGCCTCGTGCACAGCAGCCTCGCGATCGAGGATGATCTTGTTTGGGGTATCGTCGGGAACATGCTCGGCAAGCTCGCGACAGACCTTCATCGGGTCCTCGTGAGCCGGATCCTCGTTGGTAAAGATCAGCAGATCAGAATATGGTGCGGCCTCGCGCGGAAGCTGCTCACGGCGCTCCTGTGCCTTGCCTCCAGCGGCACCAAACAGCGCAATGACCGGGCTGGCGGGAAACGCGCGCTTGACCGACGAAAAGAGCGAGCGGAACGAAAGTTGGTTGTGAGCGTAGTCAACAACGCAAACCACGCGGCCATCCTTCGACTCCACGACCTCCATGCGGCCCGGCACACGCAGCTTGGAGAGGCCCTTCTTGATGGCATCGATACCGATACCAATCTCGCGCGCGGCGGCGATAGCGACCAGCGCGTTTTCCACGTTAAAGTCTCCCGCGATACCCAGCAGGACCTTCTCCCCCTCCTCGGGCTCGTCAGCGCTCATGCCATGCAGGTTAAACTCGATGTTGAAGCCGACCATGCGGACATCGCTTGCCCACAGGCTCGCCTCGGGATGCTCGACGCCAACGGTCACCAAGCGCTCGGCCGTCGACGCGGCCTCCAGCACGCGTTCGACTTCATCGGTGCCCAGATTCACTACGGCGGTCTTAGCCTGGTCAAAGATCCTGAGCTTGCTCTTAAAATAATCCTCGAAGGTCGGGTGCTCGATCGGCGAGATGTGGTCACGCCCGATGTTGAGGAAGCACGCTACGTCAAACGGCAGGTTCTCGACGCGCTGGTACTTGAGCGCCTGGCTTGAGACCTCCATGACCATGGACTGGCGACCAGACGCGCGACAGTTGGCGATATGGCGCCAGACCTCGGGGGCCTCGGGCGTGGTGTTGGTGCTCTCGTAGCACTCGATACCATCGTCGGTGTTCACCGAGCCGATCATGCCGCAGGACTCGCCCGCCGCCTTGATGATGGACTGGAGCATAAAAGCGGCCGTGGTCTTTCCCTTGGTACCGGTGATGCCCACGATCTTGACGTCATGGTCGGGACGGTCGTAGACCTCGGGCGGCAACAGCGCCATCGCCGTGCGTACGCTATCAACAAC
>USMH01000052.1 GCA_900555745.1 uncultured Collinsella sp. | reverse complement strand
TCGGCATGCTGTTGGGCGTCAACGGCCCGGCGCACATCGACTTTAGCGACTACGCACTCACCGAAACCGTCTGCAGCACGGCGCTGCTGTTCATCATGTTCTACGGCGGCTTTAACACCAATATCGACCGCGCCAAGCCCGTCGCTGCGCCGGCGGTGCTGCTGAGCACGCTCGGCGTCGTCATCACTGCCGGCATCACCGGCGTGTTCGCCCACTTCGCGCTGGGGTTCGACTGGATCGGCGGCCTGCTGCTGGGATCGGTCGTGGCATCCACCGACGCGGCCAGCGTCTTTAGCGTGCTGCGCGAGCACAGCCTGTCGCTGAGAGGTGGCACCGACTCACTGCTCGAGGTCGAATCGGGCTCCAACGATCCCGTCGCCTACATGCTCACCGCCGTGCTCGCCACACTCGCGGCCGGCGGCGACATTAACATCCCTGTGCTGCTGGCCAAGCAAATCATCCTAGGCGTGGGCCTGGGCATTGTCATCGGCTGGGCGGCGGGCCGCCTGATTGAACGCGCGCACGCAACGGCCAAGGACGCGCAGACCATCTTCTTGTTTGCCGTGGCCATCGTCGCCTACGCGCTGCCGAGCTACCTGGGCGGCAACGGCTTTTTAGCCGTGTACCTTGCCGGCATTGTGCTAGGCGCGAGCGACATCACCGGCAAGGTCGAACTGGCGCACTTCTTCGACACCCTCACCGAGATGGCCGAGATGACCATCTTCTTCTTGCTCGGCCTGCTCGTGACGCCCGCACGCCTACCGCAAATGCTGCTGCCGGGCCTGGCGCTCATGGCGTTTATGCTCTTTGTGAGCCGCCCCATCGCCGTTGGCGTGCTACTGGCGCCCTTTAAGACCAATCCTCGCCAGGTCTCACTCGTAAGCTGGGCGGGCCTGCGCGGCGCCGCTTCGGTCGTGTTTAGTCTCTTTGCCGTGGTGGCCGGTGTACCCGGCGGTCACGACCTGTTTGACCTGGTGTTTGTAATTGCCGTGTCGAGCATTGTGGTACAGGGCTCGCTTCTGCCAGCAGTGGCGAAGAAACTCGATATGATCGATGCAGAAGGCGACGTACGCCGCACCTTTAACGATTACCGCGACGAAGAAGGTATGTCGTTCGTCAAGCTCAAGGTGGGAGCTGGACATCCGTTTGCCGGACGCTCGCTCGCGGATATTGGCAGTGCGACGGACATGCTCGTGGTCCTGGTGCTTCGTGACGGTGCGCACCCGGTGCTACCCAACGGCGATACCGTGATCGAGGAAGGCGACCTGTTGGTTATGGCCGCGCCGACGTTTGAAGAGCGTGCCGAGGTTACGCTGCGCGAGGTCACCGTAACGCCCCACGGCCGTCTGGCCGGTCAGCGCCTGCGCGACGTGCCGCAGGGCAAGCACCCGTTTATCGTGGTAATGCTCAAGCGCGACGGCCAAACGATCATCCCCGACGGCAACACCCTCATATACGCCGGCGACGAAGCCGTAATCGCCACGCTGGCATCGTAGCCATCCCCACCCATAAGTTGCGGTGAAATAGGGACTGAGTAGGCCCCCTAGCAGCCTAAACAGTCCCTATTTCACCGCAAGTTATAAGGGGATGGGTTGAAAAACATTTGGATTGACACCGAAATGAAAAAAGCCGGGAAAACGTCCCCGGCACTTGGAAGCCCTCTCTTTTGAGATGACCGACATCTTTATATCACGAACGCTAGTTAGATGCCATTCATTGAGGGCTTTATCAGGCGCGCCATCCCATCCACATGGCGCAAATTGAAAGTCGTCCGATCTCATGCTATAAAGAAGTCGGTACCCTCGAATAGAGGGACCTCCAAGAGCCGGGGGATGTCCCCCGGCATTTTTTATGCGAGTCAAGACTAAACAGTTCTCTAGAAACCACCAGCGCCCTTGCGTCAGCAATTTACGAGCCGCTCTACCCAACCTCTCGGCGGCTAAGGACTTTTCGCAGGTAGTTTGACGAACATATGTTTGCTTATTATAATTATACTTGAAAGCACCCCTTATCTCATGGTATAAAGAATATGGTTCCCTCCAAAAGAGGGGCCTCCAAGAGCCGGGGTCTTACCCCCGGCATTTTTTTTGAAAAAATGGAGGCCCACCATGAGCGAACTCTCCGTCTTTGTTGACGAATCTGGCGACCTCGGAGGCGTCTCCAACTACTACCTCGTCACCCTCGTTTTTCACGATCAATGCGATGCAATCGTTGAACGCATTGACCGCTACGAGCGCGCCCTGTCGCAGTCCTCGCTTCCCAATACGCCTTTTCATGCAGGACCCCTATTGAATGGAAACGGCGACTACAAAGATCTTCCCAAGGAGCAGCGAAGGCACATGTTGAGCGCATTTCGCGCGTTCATTCAGCATCTCCCCATACGCTACCTCTGCCTACAATACCGAATGAGCGAATTCACCGACAATCAAAACGGTCTTGCGGAAAGAATGAGGCGGGACCTCACGGTTGAGCTTTTCGACCATCTGGAATTCTTCCAACGATACGACACTGTTAAGATTTACTACGACAACGGTCAACCGATCGTAACAGAGGTCATCCATTCTGCGCTCGAGTACGTTCTAGCAAAGGACGTCATCGTATACCGAGAAGCCACGCCGCGAGCCTACCGGCTATTCCAAGTTGCTGACTACATCTGCACGATCGAGCTAACGGCTATCAAGTTTGACAGTAATGAAGAAACCAAGACGGATCGGCTATTTTTTGGAACCCGAAGGACGTTCAAAAAGGGATTTCTCTTATATCTCAGGAAGAAACGGATGAACTGACCCGGGATCACCAGTCGTAAGACGCTCCGTAGTCATCGTCGACGGCAAAGTCTCGGAGGTCGAGGCCTTCGCGTTCGGCTCGGGCTAGGAGCTCTTGAGGGGACTCATCCTCGATATCCATCACGTCGAGCATGGCGGCCGGAAAGCCCACGCCGGCTGCACTCCCCGCGAGGTCGAGCAGACTCTCGCGCAGCTGATCTACATCAACGTCGATTTTCATGGTGAAACCTCCCGCCAAACCAGGCCCTTACTCGTCAGCGCCGAGCGCATCCACGGCAGCGACAAAAGCCTCAACCTGCTTGTCATCCATCTGCGTGGCCAGGCGCCCCACGGGCTCATCGTAGGCAAACTGCACCTTATCGATAAAGCAATCCCAAGCACGCTCGTCCACACGCACGGCGGCCTCGCAATACTGACTGAGCTTTTTGAGTCCATACCAAAACGCATTCACATGACGCGCGGGGTCCTCATCCAGCACGCCATCGTAACGGCGTCCATTGAACTCGCGCATGCGTGCCACGGCAACCTCGAGCGAATCGCCGCCCTCGGCAGAAGCCTCATCCACAAGCTCGGGAATCGGAACCTCACGGCGAACATCATGTCTGGTAGCGCCATCGTACTCGCCCACCAGCACGTCTTCGTCAAGCCGTGAATCGTAGTCTAAATAGCTCGAGCCCCGGCAAATCCCATGCGGTGAGCCAGAGCCAAACGCGCAGAACAACCCGCCGTCGGCAACAACGCGACGGTAGGTCTCAAACGACTTCTTAACCTGAGCGAGCAACTCGGAAAGTTCTCCGGTATCACACGCCATCTCGCACGCAACGCACGCAGGCTTCGGCAGCCCCGAAGGCTCCACCGCACTCCCCGCAACGCGGGCGGCGCGCTCGGCCCGATACGCCTGCGCCGCCAAGCGCGCTCGCTGCGCAGCGCCGCGCACGTTGGTAAGTTCACGCTCCAACGCCACGTCACCAGCAACATCGCCAGCCAAATCGCCCGTAAACCCGTCGGCGCCCTGCGACCCCGTCGCACTCAGCTCGGACTCAAACGTCGCTGTGATCATACCCGCAAGGTCCGTCGCGTCGGCGGCACAGCGCATCTGCTCCAGCTGTGTACACAGCAGGTCGACATCCAGGGGCACGGCATCCACAACGCGCACGTCACCCAGGCGCGCCACGTCCTGCAGCACCATAGCCCCCGCAGCATCGTACGTCGCGTGCACCTTGTCCGCCGTATTGGCACGCAGTTTTACCTCGATAAACGCAAACGTCTGCTCCAAACGGGCCAGCAACTCGACTTTATCCTCCATGCGCAAAAAGGCAGCATAGCGACGCTCCATCCGTAGCGGACCAACAACACCCGCCTGTTTGCGAGCGCGTGCAAGCGCAGCGCCCTCAACACGGCGAACATACCCGTCAACAGCCCGCACGGCAGAGTCGCGCGCAGCGTGCTCGGCAGCTTCGACGCCTCTAAGCACACCCAGCAGCTCACGGGAGCGCGCCTTGCGCACCAACTCCCCGCGATCGTACTGCTCAAGAGCCGTCTGGCGCTTGGCCACCGACTCAAAGCCAAACAGCTCGTCGAGCAACTCGTCAACAGAACGCTCGCCCGCCATGGCAAGGCCTCCCTACTCGAACACGCCAACATGCTCACGGGGCGCCCGAACACCGGACGCCCCGCTCGCCCGCACCCCTACAGATCCAGAGCCTTTTTCGCGGCGTCGACCGGGTCGCCATCCATGTAGAACACCGGGCTCAAGCCCGAGATAATCTCAGACGAAACGCTCTGTAGGCCCGCAATGGCGCTCAGCGGCAAAATCACGCGCTTGGCACCGGCGTTTTTGGCCACGCGCATAATGTCCTCGAGCCCGCGGATCTCGTCCATAGAGCCCGACATGCGCAAGATCCCCGGAATCGCCAGTGCGGGCATCACCGGACGGTTGCACGCCGCGGAGCACAGGCCCACAAACTCGGCGAGCGAAACTTCCTCGGACAAGCCCTTGCTCTGCAGGTCGTTATAGAACAGCAGATAATCCTTGGAGCCAATGTGCATGCCCGGCGCCACGCGGTTCGCCAGGTTCACAAAGTTGTCAAACGCGGCTTCCAGCGTATCGCGCACCGGCTTGTTAAAGGCCACGCCCTCGTGCTTAAACTTGCACTCGCCGGCAACGGCCTTGTTCTCCAGCTTGTACACGGCGACCTCGCCGCCCTGCGACCTGCCCACGCCAAATACGTGGCCGGACAGCAGAGGCCCATCGGGAATCAGCGTGTCCTCGGTCTGCTCGGGCACGCGCACAACGTGCACGTCCTGCGGGTTGTCGGCATCCATATAGCCCAGGTTGACGTCGATAAACTCGACGCCCGCCATAATCTTGAGCTGTTCCTTTACGCGACGACGGCCCTCGATGGCGTAGTCCAGCAGCCAGCGCACATCGTCCTTGTCCATGGCCTCGTCGGGGAACAGCAGCTTGGCCAGACCGCTAAAGGTCTTGCGCACGGCGATCTCGTCGCGCTTGTTAAAGTCGCTGTTAAAGCGGAAGTAACGGTCGATATGGTGCGTAAAGTCCTTGCGGCGCATCTCTTTGCAAAACTCCGACAGGCAGTCGGTGATCAGACCGTAATGACCAGTCAGCAGGCTCGAGCGCATCTTAGGAATCTCCCAGCCCGGCAGGTAATAGTGGATACGGTCAAAGAAGGCCGAATCGTTGTTAAACTCCGGCGGGAACGGATCAAACAGGTGCGTAGTCTTAAGGACATTTTGCACGGTGTCGTTGATGTTGCCCTCAAAGACCATGGAGGCATCGGCGTTAATCTGGTCGCGGCCGCGCGCATAGCTGCCGCTCGCCATGTAGTCCTTCATGATCTGCACGGCGTTGGTGTCCTTAAAGCGCATGCCGGCGACCTCGTCAAACGTCACGCAGTCCCAGTGGCCCACCAAGCCCACGCGATCGGCGCGCATGGAGTTCATGCGGCCGAACAGGTTGGCCGTGGTGGTCTGGCCGCCCGAAAGCAAGATGGCGTAGGGCGAGACCTCTTTGTAGATATGGCTCTTGCCGGTGCCGCGGGGACCCAGCTCGCACAGGTTGTAGTTGCGCTCGATCAGCGGCACCATGCGCTCGATAAAGTGCAGGCGCTCTTTCTCGGAAAGCTCGCTGGGTTCGTAGCCAGCCGAACGCAGCAGCATGTTGAGCCACTCGTCGCGCGTAAAGTATTGGCGCTCGTCAATCATGGCATCCAAGTCCAAATTGGGCATCTGGATGGGCGTGAGCGAAGCCACGCTAAACGGAGAATCCTCGGGTCCGCGCTTTTTGCGCTTGGCCTTGGAGCGGCGCGGCGCATCGTCGCCAAAGACCTCCATGCCAAACTCATCTTCCTCATCCACGGGATGGCGATACTCGATGCTCATAATGCACCAAATACCACCCTGCAGAATCTTGGAATAGTCGCGCACGTACTCGGCCGGCATCACAAACGGCTCGATGGTCAGGTTGGCAAACGAGGCCACGTAAATATCTTTGTACTCGTCGAGCTTGGCCGTCACCTTATCGATGATGGTAAAGCGGCCCAGCTCGCGAATCTTGGACTTAATGCGCTCGGACTCGTCGGGGCGCACGTAGTTATCGGTAAGAATCCTGCGAATGCGGTCAAGGCCCTCCGCCACGGCTTCCTCGTCATCGGTTGAGCAATACATGCCCAGCAGGTACTCCAGCACAAAGGTTGGCACGTTGGCGCCACGCTTCATAAGGGCCGTCAGGTCCTTGCGCACGATCTTGCCAGCAAAGTGCTCGAGCAGTTTGCCGTCAAGGCCATCCATGTCGTAGCCGTCGTCCTCGGGAGCCTCGTCAACAGCCTGGTCATAGCCATCGGTCGAGGATTCGTCCTTGGTGGTCGCCGCAGACTCAACGGGCACAGCACCCAACGGCTCCGGGGCAGGCACGGCCTCCTCCACGGGCACATCCACATCAATCGAGGGGACTTCCCACAGATCGTCGTCATGGCTATCAAACATAGGGCACACTCCTAAAAACCAAAGTCAGCAACAGGGGCAAACGAGACGGCAATGGTATACGTC
>USMH01000051.1 GCA_900555745.1 uncultured Collinsella sp. | reverse complement strand
GATAAAGACCGTGTCGAACTTAACCGTCTCGCCAAGCATGGCATCAAACGATGTGAGCACCTCATCAAGCTCGCAGGCATCACCCGAAACCGTACGAACGCCCCGAATACCCGCCTTATGCAGGCGAGCGAGATTCAGATCGCACTTGCGATCATGCAGATCGAGCGCCGTATGCTGACGCTCATAGCCCGCACGCTTGGCCTGGCACATCATCACATAGGTCTTGGTGCCACGACCGGCACCAATCTCAAGGCAGCTTCCAGGGCGTGTGGCAGCCGTGGCGATGAGCTGGGCGTTAAGATCCGAGGCCACGGCAGCAGCGCGTTCAAATACGCCAGACGCAACCGTAACCTGAGCATCGACAGGCGCATGACAACCCGGGAACACTGGTGCCACAAGCTGGGAGATAAACGGATCGGGCTTGTTCGCAAAGGCGTTCTCATGCAGGGCCAGAGGCGCGGGGGCCAGATTGCCAGCAAAGTTGAGCGCACCCTCTGGGGTATCGAACGAGGCCATAATACGAGCGCAAAGCCAACGCGGCAGACCCATCAGGCGCGACAGACGAACCAAGCGTCGCTCAGACTCAGCTACATCGGACGCCGTGGCAAAGTCCTCAACGTTGTCCGCGACCTTATGGAGCACGGCATTGGCCAAACCGGCGGCAGACTTAGCTCCACTGCGCACCAGCTCAACGCCCTGACTCACCGCAACGCGGCCAGGCGTATGCAGATAGAGCATCTCGAAGGCCGAGATACGAAGCGCCATGCGAACACGCGGCGCAACCTTTTTAGGCTTATCGAGAAACTGATCGAGCAGTTCGTCCAAAATACCCTGCGTGGCGGCCACACCAAGCGCCAAGCGAGCTGCAAAAGCGGAATCGCGCTGGTCAATAGCCTTGGCCGATGCGCGAGAGGACAGCACGTCGCGCGCATACATGCCGCGGCGATCGGCCTCCATCAGCACATCGAGTGCAAGCTTGCGCGCGGGAGACAGCTTGCTCATGACAAAACACCCCAGATAAGATCGGCGCCTTGCAGCCCAGCAGCCCAAGCAGAAGCGGCCATGGCACGCTTGCCATCGGGCTTAACCTCGAGCAGTTCAACCACACCATCGGAAAGACCCAGGTAAACACGCTTGGCTTTAATGAGGACCTGACCCTCGCCAAGCGACACATCAGCCGGTGCAGCATCGAGCACGCGCACGGTCTTGCCGGCAATCACGCATCGGGCAGGCGCGGTATCGGACGAGGCCAGCACATGGCGCACGCAATCAAGCGCAGCCATCTGCGGATCCAGACGCATCTCCAGCTTGGAAATCTTGGCAGCATGGGTAACGAGCGCCTCATCCTGTTCAGTCCACACGGCGGTGCCATCGGCAAGAGAAGGAAGCGTATCGGCAAGCAGTTTGCCGCCAAGCTCACCAAGCTCCATCGTGAGCGCCTCGGCATGCTTACCGGCAACAGACGTAGACGCCTGGGCACAATAAGCGCCGGTATCAACGCCATGTCCAATACGCATAATAGAAACGCCAGCAACCTCATCACCAGCGAGAATCGCACGCTGAATAGGAGCAGCCCCACGCCAACGAGGCAGCAAGGACGCATGAACATTCACAATGCCGAGCGGCGCCATATGAAGAACCTCATCCGGCAAAATGCAACCATAGGCAGCCACGCAGAAAATGTCAGCCTGGGCAGCCTTGAGCGCCTCAACGACCTCAGGCGTCATACGATTAGCCTCAACAACCGGCAACTCTAGCTCAAGCGCCTTGGCCTTAACAGGAGACGGCTCAAGTTTCTTACCACGCCCACGAACAGCATCAGGGCGAGTAATAACAAGCGCAATCTCATTCCCAGCCGCAACAAGCGAAGTCAACGAAGGCACAGCAAAATCAGGCGTACCCATAAACACAATACGCATAAAGATCGTCTCCTCTCAACCAAAGCCGAGACGGCTACAAAGAACAGCGGAAAGCCAAGTACCAAGCCTATCCGCAAGAACAATTCAACAAGAACAAATATACCCAAAACCAAAGAAAGAGCCGCCATAAAAGCAGCTCTTTCAGTAAAGCACCTATCAGCGAAGACGCCCTTCCCTGCCCCGACGGCACCCGGGCGAACCGAGCCAGAACAACGCAGTCCCCGGTGCTGAGCGCCCACATATCGTCCCGCGCGCAGTTTCGCAGCAAAGCGAGAATGTTTGAGCACGGGATGATATGTGGGCGCTCAGCACCGGGGACGGTGGGACCTACTCCGTCTCGCCCGGTCGAGCGCCGCGGGCCAGGGCGTCCTGGTACTCCTTGACGGCCTTGATCCTCTGCATCGGCTTCAGCCGCTCGAACATGGTGTTGCCGTGCAGGTGATCAATCTCGTGCTGCAGGCACACGCAGAACAGGTCGCCCGTGGCCTCATAGCGAATCAGGTTGGCATCCAAGTCGTACGCCTCGACGACGACATGGTCGGGACGCTCGATCTCGCAGCTAATGCCGGGAATGGAAAGGCAGCCCTCGCTAAACGGCACCAGATGGTCACTCTGCTCAACAATGACGGGATTGATGAGCACGTACGGGTCGTAGTCGTTTTTGTCGCTGTAGTCGCAGTCGATGGTAACGAGCTGAATAAGCTCGCCGATCTGCGGGGCAGCTAGGCCGCAACCGCCGTTCTCGAACATCATCTTCTTCATCTTCTCGGCAAGCGCCTCGATCGCCGGGGTGATCTCCTCGATGACGGCGCACTCCTGGCGCAGACGAGGATCAGGCGACAGTACGATTCCGTTGGCTTCCATGGCCATCCTTTCGGGTTGTTACATCAAATCATAGGCGTCGACGTCAACGCTCACGCTCACGCCGCGCACAGAGCCCACCTCTTTGAGACAGGCGTCGATATCATCAGAGACATGGTACCCCACGGGCGACTTCACAAGCAGATGGAAGCGGTAGCGGTCCTTGGCTCTCTCGATTACACACGAAGCCGGGCCCAGCACCTGCGGCACGGCACTCCCCGCCCGCAAAAAGTCGGGCGCGGCAGCATGCCAACGGCGCTTGAGGAGCTTTGCAATGCGCCCGATGTAGTCCTGCGCTTCGTCTCGGTTCGCCGACCACACCAAGATGTTGACCAGGCGAACAAACGGCGGGTACAGCGCGTCGCGGCGCTGGTCCAGGTCGTAGTCGGTAAAGATCGAACGGTCATGCTCAGCGACGGCGCGAATGACCGGGTCCTCGGGCAGGTAGGTCTGGACGATGACCTCGCCGGGGCGATCACCACGACCGGCACGGCCGGCGACTTGCTCCAGCAGATCGTAGGCGCGCTCCCCTGCGCGGAAGTCCGGCAGCTTGAGGGCGAAGTCGGCATTGACCACGCCCACGAGCGTGACCTCGGGAAAGTCGAGGCCCTTGGCAATCATCTGGGTGCCCAGCAGCACCGCGCAATCGGCGGCATCGAACTTCTCAAGCAGCTTTTTGTGCGCATCCTTGCCGCGCGTGGAATCGGCATCCATACGAATAATGGCGACGTCCTTGGGCAACATCTGGTGCAGTGCGTCCTCGATCTGCTGCGTACCCAGGCCCATTTTTGCCAGGTAGCGACTGCCACATTTGGGGCAACGGCTCGTGGGCGCGGGATACGGCTGCACGCGCCAAGACGAACCGCATGTGTGGCACTGCAGCGTGTGCGTGCGCTCGTGATACGTAAGCGCGGTGGAGCAGTGGTTGCAGGTGGGGACGCAGCCGCACTCGCGGCACATCAGGAACGGCGCAAATCCACGGCGGTTATGCAGCAGCACGGCCTTCTCGCGGCGCTCGACCACACGCTCCAAGCCCTCCATCAAGGGTTTTGAGAACATGGAGCGGCTGCCGTGCGAGAACTCCCGGCGCAGGTCGGCAATGCGGACCGTGGGCAGCACGGCGTGTCCCGGGCGCTCGGGCATCTCGACGCGCGTCCAGGTGGCACCGTTATACGTGCCACGTCGGCAACGATCGAGTGCCTCAGCAGAAGGCGTGGCGGAGCCCAACACGAGCGGGCAGCGGTAGCGCCGCGCCATCTCGGCCGCCACCTCGCGCGCGTGGTAGCGCGGACTGGAGCCCTGCTTGTAACTGGTCTCGTGCTCCTCGTCGATGATAATGAGACCCAAGTCGCTGAGCGGGCAAAAGAGCGCCGAGCGGGCGCCCACGACCACGCGCGCGGCACCGCTGGCGACCATATCCCACTGGTCCAGGCGCTCGCCGGCCGAAAGGCGTGAATGGAAAACCGCGACCGTCTCGCCAAAGCGCGAGCGGAAACGGCCGACGGTCTGGGCCGTCAGCGAGATCTCGGGCACAAGCACGCAGGCTGAGCGGCCGGCTGCGAGTACGCGCTCAATGGCGGAGAGGTAGACCTCGGTTTTGCCGGAGCCAGTGACGCCGTCGACAAGCACCACGTCGCCGTGGGCGTCAAGGCGGGCGCGCTCGATCTGCGCGAGCGCCTGCTGCTGGCCGTTGGTAAGCGCGACCGGCGCCTTGCCGCTTGCCGAGGACAGCGTGGTCTGCTCGCTGCAGCCACGCCAAGCACGGCGCTCCTCCACCACCACGACGCCGCGCTTTTCGAGCGCCTTGATGGTCGCCGACATGCTGTTATAGAGAAGGTTGAGGTCGCGCGTCGTGACCGGGCCGCACTGGAGCGCCTCGATGAGCTGACGCTGGCGGACCGCGGTCTTGGGCGGCGTATAGTCGAAGCCCTCGGGCGTGAGCATGACCCAGCGGTTTTGGATGGGTTTGACGGCGGGGCGCTCAACGGCCCACACGCCGTCGTCGCCCTTGACCACACGCGGGCTGCCGCCCGGGGGCAAGAACAGGCGCAGGCACTCGGAAAGCGTCGCAACATACTCACGGCTCATCCAGCGCGCGATGCGGGCAGCCTCGGCGGTAAAGAGCGGTTTGCTGAGGATAGCCTCGATGGCTTTAATGCGCGCGGGTTCGAGGGCGTTGTTGCCCTGCAGGTCGCCCAGATCAGGCGCAATGTCGACGATATAGCCCGCAGCAGCACGGTTACCAAAGTGGACCAGGACCGTTGATCCGATCTGCGCCTCGTTGGCGAGGGGTTGAGGAATGCCGTAGGCAAACGGCTCAGACAGTGCACGCGTCGGGATGTCGAGGACCACGCTCGCATAGGCGGTGACGGGCTCGGGTGCAGGCTTAGGCTGAGCCGAGGCAGCGGCAGGCACAGACTTCACCGGAGCCTCCTCCGGTTGCGGCGAACCAAACAGCGACAGTTGTTCGACCATAGCCCCTGTACCTCCCATCCCATACGTCTACAGAAACAAGAGCCCCGCTCTGAGTGAACGGGGCTCGGATACATACGTTTGCGCAGCGATTACAGCGCCATCGTGCGGGCGCGATCGATGCGCGCCAAGCAGTCGTCGCGACCGACGAGCGCCATGGTCTCACCCAGCGGAGGGCTCACCATGTTGCCGCATACGGCGACGCGCACAGCTTGGAACACCATGCGCTTCTTAAGGTCCATCTGCTCGGGCAGCGGCTCAAGCGCAGCGTCGATGTTCGCGGCCGTCCACTCGGTAACACCCTCGAGCGCGGCCTTGGCGGCGTCCAGAATGGCGCCCATGCCTTCCTTGGCCAGGCCCTTGTTGACGGACTTCTCGTCATACTCGAGCGTCTCGGCCGTAGCGAAGATGGGAGCGGCGACGGTCACGGCGTCGGCCGGCATCTTGGTGCGCGGCTTGACGATAGCGGCAAGCGCGTCGATCCAGTCCTCGCCGTACTCAACATTACCCTCGATGAGACCCGCCTCGTGCAGCTCGGGGACCATAATCTCGTCGGCAAACTGGGCGTCGGACATGCCGTTGATGTACTCGGCATTGACCCAGTCGAGCTTCTTGGGGTCGAAGGTCGCCGGGTTCTTGGAGATGCGGTCGAGCGAGAACTTGCTGGCCAGGACATCGCGCGGGATGATCGTGGTTTCGCCGTCGAGCGACCAGCCGAGCAGCGCCAGGTAGTTGACGAAGGCGTCGGACAGGTAGCCGGCGTCGCGGTACTCCTCCACCGAGGTAGCGCCGTGGCGCTTGGAGAGTTTCTTGCCGTCGGCGCCCAGGATCATGGAGATGTGGGCGAACGTGGGCACGGGCGCGCCGAGGGCCTCGTAGACCATGACCTGACGCGGGGTGTTGGACAGGTGGTCGTCACCGCGGATGACGTGGGTGATCTTCATCATAGCGTCGTCGACGACGGTCGCGAAGTTGTACGTGGGCGTGCCATCGGAGCGGAAGATGACAAAGTCGTCGAGCTCCTTGGCGTCGAAGGTCACCTCACCGTGGACGGCGTCGTGGATGACGACGTCGCCGCGGTCCTCGGGCACCTTGATGCGCAGGACGTAGGACTCGCCGGCCTCGATGCGGCGGCGGGCCTCCTTGGGATCAAGATCGCGGCAGCGGCGCTGATAGCCCTGGAAGGGGTCCTTGCGCTCCTGCGCGGCCTTGCGATCGGCGTCGAGCTGCTCCTTGGTGCAGAAGCACGGATAGGCCTTGCCCTCGTCCCAAAGCTTCTGGGCAGCCTGCTTGTACAGGCCCAGGCGTTCGGTCTGGGCGTAGGGGCCAAAATCGCCGCCCACCTCGGGACCCTCGTCCCAGTCCAGGCCCAGCCAACGCATGGCGCGCAGGATGATCTGCGTGTTCTCGTCGGTGGAGCGGGTGGGGTCGGTGTCGTCGATGCGCAGGATGAACGTGCCGCCGTTTGCGCGGGCGAAAGCCCAGTTATAGATAGCGGTGCGGGCGCCGCCGATGTGCAGCTTGCCCGTCGGTGAGGGTGCAAAGCGGACGCGAACGTCTGATGCCATGGAAATCTCCTCGATTGCAGGATGGATGTCTAACCGCA
>USMH01000050.1 GCA_900555745.1 uncultured Collinsella sp. | reverse complement strand
TCGGTCACCGGCACGTGGAACATGTTCTTCTTGGCATCGAGAGACGCCTTGGAGATGGCCATGGGCACCTCAGCGGACTTGCCCATGCCAACGCCGACGTTACCCTTGCCGTCGCCAACGACGACGAGAGCGACGAGGCTCATGCGACGACCACCCTTGACGGTCTTCGACACGCGGTTGATGTAAACGACGCGCTCCTCGAACTCGGAGGCCTCGCGCTGCTGCTTCTGATTACGAGCCATGTGCTACATACCTCCTAGAACTCGAGACCGGCGGCACGAGCACCGTCGGCGAGGGCCTTGACGCGGCCATGGTAGATACGGCCACCGCGATCGAAGGCGACCTTGGTGATGCCGGCCTCGATGGCGCGCTTGCCAACGAGCTGACCGACCTTCTCCGCAGCCTCCTTGTTCGAGGTGTGGGTGCCCTTGAACTCGGCCTCGAGGGTCGAGGCAGAGACGAGCGTCAGGCTGGAGCCCTTGCTGTCGTCGATGATCTGGGCATAGATGTTGGCGTTAGTACGGGTCACGCGAAGACGCGGACGCTCGGAGGTACCCGAGACCTTGCCGCGAACACGACGCTGACGACGCTTGAGGCCTTCCAGCTTCGCCTTATGCTTGTTCATACGTAAACTCCTAAAAAGGTTGATCTTGCCAGCACCTGACGGGGTGCTGGTCTTATGCGAGTGAGTCGGTTACGACTACTTGGCGGCCTTACCCAGCTTGCGGCGGATGTGCTCGCCAACGTAGTGGATACCCTTGCCCTTGTAAGGCTCGGGAGGACGATGGCCGCGGATCTCAGCGGCGATCTGACCGACCTGCTGCTTGTTGATACCCTTGACGTTCACGTGGGTGTTGTCGGGAACCTCGAAGGTGATGCCCTCGGGAGCCTCGACGATCACGGGGTGCGAGAAGCCCAGGGAGAACTCGAGGTTCTTGCCCTTCTGCTGCACGCGGTAACCGACGCCGGCGAGCTCGAGCTTCTTCTCGAAGCCCTCGGAAACGCCAACAACCATGTTGTGGATGAGGGCGCGGGTGAGGCCGTGGCGGGCACGGGTCTCACGCTCGTCGTCGGGACGGGAAACGGTGAGGACGTTGTCCTCGACGTTGATAGCGAGCTTCTCAAAGACATCGAGCTCGAGCTGGCCCTTGGGGCCCTTGACGACAACGTTGTTGCCGTTGACTGCCACTTCGACTCCGGCGGGAATCTGGACAGGCTTATTACCGATACGAGACACGGTGATCTCCTTTCCTTCTACCTACCGAGCGAATTACCAGACGTAAGCGATGATCTCGCCGCCGACGTTGTGCTTGCGAGCATCGCGGTCGGTCATGACGCCATGGCTGGTGGAAATAATGGCGGTACCAAGGCCACCGCGGACGCGGGGCATGTCGGCAACGCCGGTGTACTTACGCAGGCCCGGCTTGGAAATGCGGCGGATGCCGTTGATGACCTTAGCCTTCTTGGGACCATACTTAAGCGTGATGTGCAGAGTCTTCTGGGGAACGGTGTCCTCGACATCGTAGCCCTCGATGTAGCCCTCCTCGTGCAGAACACGAGCGATCTCGACGAGCTTCTTGCTGCTCGGCATGGAGACCGTGGCCTTGTTCACAGAGTTAGCGTTACGGATGCGCGTAAGCATATCTGCGATCGGGTCTGTAAGGTTCATACAGATTCTCCTTCGTTCTTGATGAACACGTGCTCTTGGTTCTTCGCCGCCCTTAACGGCAAAGCCTTTTTAGCGCGTTTTCCCTGTTCCAAACTGATGCTTGAAACGCTGGTAGTGACTTACCAGCTGGCCTTCTTAACGCCGGGAAGCTCGCCCTTGAGTGCAAGCTCGCGGAAGCAGACACGGCACAGGCCGAACTTGCGGTACACAGAGTGCGGACGGCCGCAGCGCTGGCAGCGCGTGTACTCACGAGTAGAGAACTTCTGCTTGCGATTGCACTTGACGATCATCGATGTCTTAGCCACTTATATCCTCCTCACATAGAGTATTGTTCGCCCCAAGCGCCGCCCCCTTGTGGGAACGGCGCTTATAGGGCAGGTGAACCTATTTCTTGAACGGGAAACCAAAGGCGTCCAGAAGGGCCTTGGCCTCCTCATCGGTATTGGCGGTGGTCACGAAAGTGATGTCCATACCGCGCTGGTGATCGACGGAGTCGAAGTCGATCTCGGGGAAGATGAGCTGCTCGGTGACGCCCATGGAGAAGTTACCACGGCCGTCGAAGCTCTTGGCGGAGATGCCGCGGAAGTCGCGGATACGGGGGATCGCGACGGAGGTCAGACGATCGAAGAACTCCCACATACGGTCGCCACGCAGGGTAACCTTGCAGCCGATCGGCATACCAGCGCGCAGGCGGAAAGTAGCGATGGACTTGCGGGCACGGGTGATCATCGGCTGCTGGCCGGTGATGGCGCGCAGGTCGCGCACGGCACCGTCGATGGCCTTGGAATCGGTAGCGGCCTCGCCGACACCCATGTTCACGACGATCTTCTCAAACTTGGGGATCATCATGACGTTCTCGTACTGGAACTTGTCCTGAAGCTGCTGCTTGACCTCGTTGTTGTACTTGGTCTTCAGACGCGGCACATACTTCTCTTCTGCCATTGTTCACTCCTTCTTGGGGTTTTAAGCACGGGGCGTGGCCACGATGGGTTGTCCTCGTGCCTCCTGGCTGCATCCGCGCCGCTCATGGCATTTTGCGGTTTGGACTCGACGCAGCAGGAGCCGACAAAACAATCGGTACTATACGCGCATCGGGAGCGTATTTCCAGAAAAACCTCGTCTGCCTGCACAACTCCACAACTCCCCCGCACAAATGGGTCCCAAAAAGCAGTTGCGGTGAAATAGGGACTGTTGGGCGGCCTAACAGGCTTAAACAATCCGTATTTCACCGCAACTTAATTGGTGGGGATGCGATTAGCGCTTGCGGGGGACGAGTTTGGTGCGGCGCAGGTGGATCATCTCGGCGGCGATGGAGATGGCGATCTCCTCGGGGTCCTCGGCCTCGATGGCAACGCCGATCGGAAGGTGCAGCTCGTCGATCTGGTCCTGCGTAAAGCCTTCCTGCTCCAGGCGGGCACGCACAAAGGCCGTCTTGCGGCGCGAGCCCAGACAGCCCAGGTAGGCAGGCTTGGCGCGCATGGCCTGAATCACCACGTCGATATCGGACTTGTGACCCGCCGTGGCGACGACCACCAGGTCGCGCGGGCCGATGGGGCACAGCTCGCTCAGGTTCTTGTAATCGACCAAGCGACGATCGTAGACACCGGGCACCCAATCGGGGGTCAGCGTGCCGGGGCGGTCGTCGCACGCCACGACGGCAAAGCCCGCCGCCGTGAGCACCCGCGCCGTCGCGGCGCCCACGTGGCCGCAGCCAAAGATATAGGTCAGGCCCTCGGGGCAGAGCGTCTCGATGTGCGCCGCGGGAATCTCGGAGGCGGCGTTGGTGTAGGTGACCTTACTCCCCTCCTCCACCAGCGAAAGCTCGGGGCAGCCGGCAATGGTATGGCGCGATGCCTCGCCATGGTACTCGACCACATCGCCCTCCAGGGCCTGAATGACAAACGGTTCAAAGTCGATGACGAAGTCGCCGATACGTCGATACGTCAAGACGTCGGCAATTTCCTGAAACAACGGTGCCTGGATCGCATCCAGATGCAGATAGCACAGGCAGATGGCTCCGCCGCAGATCATACCGGTATCGGAGTTCTCGCCGCCCATGGTGTAGCGGACCAGATGCGATTGCCCCGCGGCCAGCAGCTCTCGCGCCTCGTCCAGCGCAAAAAGCTCGATCTTGCCGCCGCCGATGGTGCCCGCCTGGCTACCGTCGGCAAAGACGGCCATCCAGGCGCCCACGCCGCGCGGCGACGACCCCGCCGTGCCGGCCACGACCACGAGCTCGCACGTCTCGCCAGCACGCAGGGCGACAAGCGCCGCATTCACAACATCGAGCTTTTCCATTGCCGCCTTCTATCCTCTAAAGATATCGGTGAGCATAGCGAGTGCCTCGAGCACGCCGCCGCCGACCGACGTCGCCTTGTCCGAAATGTAGTTGATATAGCTGGCATCGCCGCGCGGATCGACATCGGCGCATTTAAAGCCCTCAGTCACCTGCACGCCGTTCGCCAAAAGCCCGCGCAGACAGCCATCGATCTGCGTGCACATGGGCGAATCGCCCGCGTAGCCAATCACGTCTCCGGCGCTCACGATGTCGCCGATCGCGCGGTCGGACCGAAACACGCCGGCGGCGGGGCTGTGGATAACGCGCTCTCTGCCATAGCCAGCGATAATGCCCGGCACGCCCGTGTTGGGTTGGGGCGAACCCTGGGTAATGACACGGCCCAGGAAATGCCCGCGCATGGTTTCGACCACGGCGTCGCAGTCAACCGGCGCGGTAAAGCCCGGCCCCACGGCGATGACGGCAGGCGCCATGTCGCGCGTGGTACCCAGGTTGCGCTTAGCCAGAATCGCGTCGACCACGGCAGCGGGTTTCAGCTCGCCGAGCATCTTGGCCTGGGGGTCCACCACAACGGCGACGTCTCCAGCCTCGGTAATTGCAAGCGCCTCTGCCGGCGTCTGTGCCAAGCGAGCGCGAATGCCCTCGACCTCGACCTCGCCCAAGCGAATAGCCTCGCAAAAACTGATTGTGCGGCGGATGCACGTGGGAACCGCGATATCGGCCATAACGACCGACACGCCGGCGCGCACCAAGCGAGCAGCGACGCCCGTGGCGATATCGCCGGCGCCGCGAACATAAACGAGCATTCCCGGGACACCTCCCTGTGCTACGGTTTGAGCAGAGCAAATGCGGTTCGACCGCTACTCCTCTGATGATTATTTATTATCACAGTATTATACGGCGGTGAACAGATGGAAACGGTTAGCGGCAATCTTGCCTCGGCGCTCAGGATCGAGCCGGGCATTACCGCGATTATCGGCAGCGGCGGCAAGTCGACCTTGCTAAAGACGCTGGGTCTTGAGCTTATGCGCGCTGGCGGCCGCGCGCTCCTCTGCACCACCACGCATATGTTCCCCGTCGCCGGCGTGCCGTGGGACGGGTCGAGCCGTCGCCTGGACGCCGCGCCTTGGAAGCCGGGCGCCTCGCATGTCCCCGGTTGCACCTGCGAGGCATGCGCGGGCATGAGCCGCGGAAGTATCTGCCAGGCGGGTGTTTTGGACCCGGAGACGGGCAAACTCTCCTCCCCTGCCGAGCCGCTCGACCAGCTGGCGCAACGCTTTGACTACGTCCTGGCCGAGGCGGACGGCAGCAAGCGGCTCCCGCTCAAGGCCCACGCCGCCTGGGAGCCGGTGATTCCCTCTGGCACGGCCAACATCGTCTGGATCGTCGGCGCCTCAGGGCTCGGCAAGCCCATCAACGAAGCCGTCCACCGCCCCGAGCTCTTTTGCGAGCGTTGCGGCTGCGAGCCCACCGACATCGCCACACCCGAGCGCGTCGCCCAGGTGCTCAATGCCGAGATGCAGGCGCTGGGACTCAGCACCGCACGCATCATGCTCAACCAAGTCGGCACGCTCAGCGACCCCACGATGGCCGACCGCTTCGAGGCAGCTCTCGACCGCCCCGTCGTCGCCAGCAGCCTCAAGTAGCCGGCCCCATCTCCTCAGTTGCGGTGAAATACGGACTGTTTGGCCGCCCGACGGCCGCAAACAGTCCGTATTTCACCGCAACTGAGGAGGGGACACGGCATCTTTGCTGCTAGCGGGGCACGTAGCGACCGGGCTGGGCTCCGGTGGGCTCGCCATCGCGCGCCACCAGCACGCCGTTCACAAACACGGCCTTGGCGCGGCCATGTGCCTCAAAGCCCTCGAGCGGCGTGTAGTCCACGGCCTGATGCTGCGTCGCGGCGCTGATCGTCCAACGCGCGCAAGGATCCCACACGCACACGTCGGCATCGGCACCCTCGGCAAGACAGCCCTTGCGCGGATACATGCCAAAGACGCGCGCCGGGTTCTCGCTCATCAGGCGGCAGAGGTCCTCGGGGCCCAGCTGTCCCTCAAAGCTCGTAGCGATCGCGACGGGACGATGCTCCACACCGGGTCCGCCGTTGGGAATCGCGCGGAAGTCGTCGCGCCCGCGGTCCTTTTGCCCGTGCAGGTTAAAGCTGCAGTGGTCGGTCGCGATCGTATCGATCTCGCCGGCCACAAGCGCCTCGCGCAGTGCCGCACGGTCGCCCGCATGGCGCAGCGGCGGGCTCATCACATATTTGGCGCCCGCAAAGCCGTCCTCGCCCTGCTCCAAATAGCACGTATCGTCGAGCATCAGATACTGAGGGCAGGTCTCGACATAGATATTCTTCTGCCCGCGCGCCTTGGCGGCACGAATGGCCTCGAGCCCCAGCTTGGTCGAAAGGTGCACCACGTTGACCGGAGCGTCCCCGGCCAAGTGCGCCAGATACAGCAGGCGGCTCACGGCCTCACCCTCGCACACGTCCGGACGGCTGAGCGCATGCCCCTCGGGCCCGTGGATGCCCCGCTCAAACACGCGCTTCTGCAGCTCATTCACCAGCGTACCGTTCTCGCAATGCACGCACAGGATACCGCCCACGCGCTTGAGCTCCTCCAGCACCTCGAGTGTCTCGGCATCGTCCAAGCGCAGGTGGTCATAGGCAAAGTAGGTCTTAAACGACGATACGCCCGCCTCGCGCATAGCCGAAAGATCGGCGCGATTGCGCTCATTCCACTCGGCGAGTGCCATATGAAAGGCGTAGTTTGCCGTGCAGGTGCCGTCGGCGCGATGATGCCACTCGGCCAAGGCATCGGGCATGGTCACGCCGCGATCGGCCGTCGCGTAGTCCACGATGGTCGTCGTACCGCCGCAGGCAGCCGCGCGCGTGCCGGTCTCAAAGCTATCCGCTGTCCAATCCATGCCGGTCCAGCACTGCATGTGCGTGTGGCCGTCGATAAAGCCGGGAAACACCCAGCAG
>USMH01000049.1 GCA_900555745.1 uncultured Collinsella sp. | reverse complement strand
ATATCGACGGCGAGAACAAGATCTTCGCCATCTGCAACTGCAACGTCAACGTGTGTTATGCCCTGCGCACCTCGCAGCTGTTCAACACGCCCAACCTGTCGCGCTCGGCCTATGTCGCCAAGGTCGAGAAGGACAAGTGCGTGGCCTGCGGTCGCTGCGTTGAGGTGTGCCCGGCCGGTGCCGCCAAGCTCGGCCAGAAGCTCTGCAGCAAAAAGGCGGGCGGACAGGTGCCCGAGTATCCGCGCCAGGAGCTGCCCGACGCCACCAAGTGGGACCACACCAAGTGGTCGCCCAACTACCGCAACGACAACCGCATCGAGACGCACAAGTCCGGCACCGCTCCCTGCAAGACGGCCTGCCCCGCGCACGTTGCCGTTCAGGGCTATTTGAAGCTCGCGGCTCAGGGTCGCTATGACGAGGCCCTAGCACTCATTAAGCGCGAGAACCCGCTGCCCGCTATCTGCGGCCGTGTGTGCAACCGCCGCTGTGAGGATGCCTGTACCCGCGGCCGTGTGGACGCCGCCGTGGCCATCGACGAGGTCAAGAAGTTCATCGCCCAGCGCGATCTGGATGCCGCGACCCGCTATGTCCCGCCTGTGGTGACCCCGACGCGTGCCGGCGGCTTCGACCAGAAGATCGCCATCATCGGTGCCGGTCCGGCCGGCCTGTCCTGCGCCTTCTATCTGGCCGAGAAGGGCTACAAACCTGTCGTGTTCGAGAAGAACGAGCGCCCGGGCGGCATGCTTACCTACGGCATTCCCAGCTTTAAGCTGCAGAAGGATGTTATCGAGGCCGAGGTCGAGGTCATTCGCCTGATGGGTGCCGAGTTCCGCTATGGCGTGGAGGTCGGTCGCGATGTGACGCTCGACGAGCTGCGCGCGCAGGGCTTTAAGGCCTTCTACGTTGCCATTGGCTGCCAGGGCGGCCGCCTTGCCGGCATTCCGGGCGAGGGTGCCGAGGACGTGACCGTGGCCGTCGACTTCCTTCGCGAAGTTAACAGCGGCAAGATCGATGCCCTGTCCGGCCGCACCATTGTGGTGGGCGGCGGCAACGTGGCCATCGACGTTGCCCGCAACGCCTGCCGTCTGGGTTCCGAGCACGTTGAGATGTTCTGCCTGGAGAGCGAGGCCCAGATGCCCGCCAGCGAGGAGGAACGTCGCGAGGCCGTTGAGGACGGCGCTCACGTCAGCTGCGGCTGGGGCCCCAAGGAGATTCACCTGGACGAGGCCGGTCGTGTGTGCGGTATCACCTTCAAGCGCTGCACGCGTGTCTTTGACGACGAGGGCCGTTTTGCGCCCGAGTACGACGAGAACGACCTGCGCCGTGTCGACGCCGATCGTGTCGTCATGTCGATTGGCCAGTCCATTGTGTGGGGCGACCTGCTGGCTGGCTCCAAGGTGGAGCTCGGCCGCGGCCAGGGCGCCCTTGCCGATCCCCAGACCTATCAGACTGCCGAGCCCGACATCTTTGTGGGCGGCGACGTCTATACCGGTCCGAGCTTTGCCATCGATGCCATCGCCGCCGGTCACGAGGCCGCCGTGTCCATCCATCGCTTTGTGCAGCCGGGCTCTACGCTCACCATCGGCCGCAATCAGCGCCGCTACACCGCGCTCGACCGCGACGACGTTGTGCTCGAGAGCTACGACAACGCGAGCCGCGAGGTTGCCCACGTGGACCGCGAGCGCGAGAAGGCCGCGCCGTTTAGCGAGTATGTTGAGACCTTTACCGAGGAGCAGGTGCGCGCCGAGACCGCCCGCTGCCTGGGCTGCGGCGCCTCGATCGTCGACCCCAACAAGTGCATCGGCTGCGGCCTGTGCACCACCAAGTGCGCGTTCGACGCCATCCATCTGGATCGCGACCGCCCCGAGTGCTCCACGATGGTCAAATACGAGCAAAAGCTTCCAAGCCTCGGCAAGTATGCCCTCAAGCGTGCGATTAAAATTAAGTTCGGTCGTAAATAGGTAACCATGGCGGGTAAGGGGACGGCGCAGACTAGATTTCGCCGTCCCCTTGCTTTGAGTGTGCATCGAATCAACCTCTGCAGAAAGGGTTTCGACTTGCATGAATTAGGGATTGTGTATCACATTATTCGCGATGTTGAGAACGTGGCGCGTGCCAATGGCGTGCGTCGCGTTTCGAGCGTGACGTTGCTACTGGGCGAGGTCTCGGGCGTCGTTCCCGACTTGCTGCTCGACGCTTGGCGCTGGGCAGCAGATAAAAAGCCCATCACCGAGGGTGCAGAGCTTATCGTGGAGCCCGTTGAGGCCGTGACACATTGCGAGGCGTGCGGCTGCGACTACGCGACGGTCGAGCACGGCAAGACCTGTCCCCAGTGCGGTAGCGGCGAGACCTATTTGCTGCAGGGCCAAGAGGTAATGATCAAACAGATCGAGACCCCCGACGAGGATCCGGCAGACGCTGTCCCCGACGGTCCTTCCGACGCCCCCGATGCCGTCGACGCCGCCAACCCTCTCCACATCGCCTAACATCCAATGACTACATGGGCTAGAGTTCTAAACATATTTGCTTCGGTTAGTCAAGTCATGTCTGTTTAAACAAAATGGTGGCACGCAGACGCATTGGGATCCACCTAAAAGCGGTCTTAACGAACAGTGCACCTTTATATGTCTTTGAAAGCAATCAGCAAATCACGTTTTAGCAGGCAATAAGCTGTAAACCGGCAACGTAATCAATTTGTAACAAACTTAGACGTTTAAACAAATAATCCAACCTTTTGCGAATTTAGCTATAATTCCACAATCCAAACAGGTATACTCCTTTCATGTCGTGTAGGAAATACGTAGACAAAAAGGAGGTTATGTGATGGTAAGTATTGTTCTTGCTAGCCACGGGGACTTGGCAGCTGGAATCAAGCAGACGGGCTCGATGGTCTTTGGCGATCAGCCGTCTGTTGCCGTGGTCTCGCTCGAGCCGAGCATGGGCCCCGACGATTTCCGTGCCAAGGTCGAGGAAGCAGTCGCTTCCTTCGAGGACCAGGAGCAGGTGCTCTTCCTCGTTGATCTGTGGGGCGGCACGCCGTTCAACCAGATTAGCGGGCTCATCGAGGGCCATGATTCCTGGGCTATCGTCACCGGTGTCAACCTGCCTATGCTCATCGAGGCATATTCGCAGCGCTTTGATGCAAAGAACACTGCACATGCGATCGCAAAACATCTCGTGACTGAGGCTAAGGCTGGCGTGCGCGTCAAGCCCGAGTCTCTGGAGCCCGAGGAGAAGAAGCCGGCTGCGGCCGCCGCTGCTCCTGCAGGCGCCATCCCTCCGGGAACGGTCATCGGCGACGGGCACATCAAGATTGCCCACGTCCGTATCGACACCCGTCTGCTGCATGGTCAGGTGGCCACCACGTGGACCAAGCAGATCAACCCCAACCGCATCATCGTGGTTTCCGACGGCGTTGCTCACGACGAGCTCCGCAAGACCATGATCGAGCAGGCTGCCCCTCCGGGAGTCCATGCCAACGTCGTTCCCATCAAGAAGATGGCCGAGGTCGTCAAGGACACGCGCTTTGGTGACACCAAGGCCATGCTGCTCTTTGAGAACCCGCAGGATCTGCTCAAGGCCATCGAGGCCGGCGTCGACATCAAGGAAGTCAACATCGGTTCCATGGCTCACTCCAAGGGCAAGGTCGTCGTCACCAACGCCGTCGCTATGGGCGATGACGACGTCAAGACTCTCGAGGCCCTCAAGGCCAAGGGCGTCAAGTTCGAGGTCCGCAAGGTTCCTTCGGATGCTTCCGAGGATCTCGACGCCATGTTGAAGAAAGCTAAGGCCGAACTGGCCGCTCAAGCATAGTAAAGGAGGGTCCGATACATGTCTGCAATCACTATTCTGCTTGTTGCGATTGTCGCGTTGCTTGCCGGTATGGAAGGCGTTCTGGATGAGTTCCAGTTCCATCAGCCGCTCGTGGCATGCACGCTTATCGGTCTCGTAACCGGTCACCTTCAGGAGGGCATCCTCCTGGGCGGTTCGCTCCAGATGATGGCCCTTGGCTGGGCTAACGTCGGCGCCGCCGTCGCGCCTGACGCCGCTCTGGCCTCGGTCGCTTCTTCGATCATCATGGTGCTCGCCCTCAACGGCGGCGCCACTGATTCGGCCAAGGCCGTTACCGCGGCCATCGCCGTCGCCGTCCCGCTGTCGGTCGCTGGTCTGTTCCTGACCATGATTTGCCGTACCATTGCTACCGCTATCGCTCACGCCATGGACGGTTGCGCCGAGAAGGGCGACTTCTCCGGCATCGAGCGCTGGCAGTACATTGCCATCCTCATGCAGGGCCTTCGTATCGCCATCCCGGCAGTGCTTCTGTGCGTCATCCCGGCCGAGGCCGTTACCAACGCGCTTAACGCTATGCCCGACTGGCTGTCCGGCGGCATGGCTGTCGGCGGCGGCATGGTCGCTTCCGTCGGTTACGCCATGGTCATCAACATGATGGCCACCAAGGAGACCTGGCCGTTCTTCATCCTCGGCTTTGTCCTTGCTGCCATCCCTCAGCTCACGCTGATCGCCCTTGGCCTCATCGGCATCTCCCTTGCCCTCATCTACCTTGGCCTTAAGGATCTGGCCAAGCAGGGTGGCGGCATGGGCGGTGGCTCCGGCGACCCGCTCGGCGACATTCTGAACGATTACGAGTAGGAGGGGAGTGATACATATGGCAGAGAACAAGATTCAGCTCACCAAGGCTGACCGCAAGAAGGTTTGCTTCCGTCATCAGTTCCTTCAGGGCTCGTGGAACTACGAGCGTATGCAGAACGGCGGCTGGTGCTTCGCAATGATCCCTGCGATCAAGAAGCTCTACACCAGCAAGGATGACCAGATTGCCGCTCTTAAGCGCCATCTGGAGTTCTATAACACCCACCCCTATGTTTCCGCCCCCGTCATTGGCGTTACCCTCGCCCTCGAGGAGGAGCGCGCCAACGGTGCTCCGATCGATGACGTCGCCATCCAGGGCGTCAAGGTCGGTATGATGGGCCCGCTCGCCGGCGTCGGTGACCCCGTCTTCTGGTTCACCCTTCGCCCGATTCTGGGCGCTCTGGGCGCTTCCCTGGCCATGTCCGGCAGCATCGTCGGTCCGCTGCTGTTCTTCTTCGCGTGGAACATCATCCGTTACGCTTTCCTGTGGTACACGCAGGAGTTTGGCTACAAGGTCGGCTCCTCCATCGCCAAGGACCTCTCCGGTGGTCTGATGGGCAAGGTCACCGAGGGCGCTTCCATCCTGGGTATGTTCATCATCGGCGCCCTGGTCGAGCGCTGGGTGTCCATTTCCTTCACCCCGATCGTCTCCACGGTCAAGCAGTCTGCTGGCGCCTTTATCGACTGGGCTAGCCTGCCCTCCGGTTCCGAGGGTATCAAGGAAGCGCTGACGATGTACAACTCCGTCGGTGCTACCGCCCTTGATCAGATGAAGGTCACCACGCTTCAGGCCAACCTCGATCAGCTCATCCCCGGCCTTGCCGCCGTGTGCCTGACCCTGCTGGTCTGCAAGCTCCTCAAGAAGAAGGTCAGCCCGATCGTCATCATCCTGGCTCTCTTCGCCGTCGGCATCATCGGTCGCTTCTGCGGCTTCATGTAAGCACGCTTCGGCTTAAGACCGAGAGTTGCTAGGTAAGGGCTTTTGAGCCATTGAAACGGACCGCACCCGGTGGGTACACTGGATGCGGTCCGATTGTTTTTATTGGAGGGCGAGGCGCGTATGGCGCAATCTCAGAACAGCACGGTCGATCTGGCAACGCCGGCAACCTGCCTGATGGGGCTTACCAGCCACGGTAACGTGATGGTGGGCAATAAGGCGTTCGAGTATTACAACGAGCGCAATCCCGAGGATTATATTCAAATCCCGTGGGACGAGGTCGACTATATTGCCGCCGAGGTTTTGCGCGGCACCAAGAAGATCACGCGTTTTGCCATCTTCACCAAGGACAACGGTCACTTTACGTTTTCGACGCGCGACGACAAAGAGACGCTTCGCGCGGTCCGCAAGTACGTCGACGAGAATAAGCTTGTGCGTTCGCCCGACTTTATCGATGTGACGGCCAAGGGCGCCAAGAGCATCCCCTCCGTTATCAAAAACCTCTTCCACAAAGGCAACTAGCCCCTCATAAGTTGCGGTGGAATAGTTCCTAAATGCGGCTTTAGATGCTTTAGGCAGGAACTATTCCACCGCAACTTTGAAGTCTGGTCATGGGGTGTATGGCGATGCAGTAAATCTGCTACACTAGTGCAACATGCCTCCGTAGCTCAGGGGATAGAGCACCGCTCTCCTAAAGCGGGTGTCGACGGTTCGAATCCGCCCGGGGGCACCAGAAAAATCGCAGGTCAGGAGTTAATTTTGCTTCTGACCTGTTCTGGTTTTAGGGCTAAGAACTGCTTTTGTTTGTAAATCTGGTAAGTAAATAATTTAACTTACCGAGTTTTCCACTGAAAACAGGAAATCACCATTTTGGGGATAAAAAGTTTTCAACAGCCGTTAGTCGGTTCCATTTTGGTGAAGCGCTTCCTCAATTTGGGTAAAAAATTTCACCATTTTGATGATTCGGCTGCTTTGAGTTTTTGATAAAAATGCCTGTTCAGAAGCTTGCGCTATACCCATTTTGGTGAAACCAATTAATAGAGAAATATACTATAAAGATATAGGGACGGCGATGCCGTCCTCTTCGCTCGCGAAGCTCGCTGCGCGGCCACGTACCGTGTCCTTGCCGCCGGCTGTGCCGTCGATTGATTCGCTCACTGCGTTCGCCGATTGATTGATTGATGGACTAATCCGTTTTCTCAGTCACACCAGTCATGAGTGCAGCGATTGTCATGTCAAATCCGTTAGCAATTTTACAGAGGTTAGAAAGACTGACATTTCTTCGTCCGACCTCTATCGAGGCGTAGTAAGACCTGTCCATGCCGATGCGATTCGCAAATTGTACTTGAGAGTAACCAGACTTTGATCTTAATTCTTTGCAGCGTAGACCAAAGGATCGTTGTAGCGGCGAGATATCCATGACAAAAAGAGTCATGGATTGTTGTATAAAAGCCAACGGACTATATAC
>USMH01000048.1 GCA_900555745.1 uncultured Collinsella sp. | reverse complement strand
AAACCGTTGAGCGCGAGAGCGTTCCGGGGGTTCGAATCCCCCTCTCTCCGCCACTCCTAGTGATGCACCGGTGTCATGGTCCGCTCAAACAGTGCATCGACCACGTCGGCTATCTCAGGTCGACGCTCAAGATCGTGGCCCGATTCCCACCATATCGTGAAAAGTCGAATAATACCGCCGGCGACAAACTCAGACGTCGTCTCGAGTGACACGGGGGCCAGGGCATCCTCGGCAAGCACGTTCATCACACGCTCGCGGATGGAGCGGGCAATGCGGTCGCAAATAACGTTGGTCAACATGCCCGACATGCTGCTTGCCAAAATGTTATCCATGAGCCGCTCGTGCGCCAGAATCAAATCCATGGCATCGTCCAAAATCGCGTGCCGAAGCGCGCGCACGTCCTCGGCAGACACTGCGCCGGCCTCATGGGGCTGTTTTTGCGGCAAGCCCGACATGAGCTCATCGATATAAAAGGCAAAGTAATCGTTCTTGTCGCGAAAGTGCTTGTAGAACGTCGTGCGGCGAATCATGGCCCGGTCGCACAGCATGGCGACCGTCAGGTCCTCAAACCGATGCTCCTCGAGAAGCTCGGTGAAGGCATCGAACAGGGAGCGGTAGGTTTTCTTAATGCGAAGGTCCACTGGTATCGCCATCCTCAGGGCAAAGACAACACTCGTCAATCTGTCGCATATCTTACACCTGTACCTCGCGCGCTTTGCCCCGGTGCCGACCCCGCCGAAAACACAACGCTTACCGGAAAGTTCGGCACGGTAAAACGTTGCGGGTATACTAGTAGCGTTATACCAACGGCAGCTGGCGCATGCCGCCGCGGCCATTCGAAACGGAGACATCATGATTACCGTCATCATCGGCATCGTTGTTGTCATTGTGATTGTCTGCGCCATCGCCGGCATCTACAACAACATGGTCACCAAGCGTAACCGCATCGATAACGCCTGGCAGAACATCGATACGCAGCTGCAGCGCCGCAACGACCTGATCCCCAACCTGGTCGAGACCGTCAAGGGCTACGCCAAGCACGAGCAGGAGACGCTCTCCGCCGTGATCAGCGCACGTAACACCGCCGTCAAGGCCACCACGCCCGAGGCCAAGATGGAAGCCGACAACGTGCTGACCGGTGCGCTGCGCCAGCTCTTCGCCGTGGCCGAGGCCTATCCCGATCTTAAGGCAAACACCAACTTTACGCAGCTGCAGGCATCGCTCGAGGATACCGAAAACAAGATTAGCTATGCACGCCAGAGCTACAACGACTGCGTGCTCAGCTACAACAACGCCATTCAGACGTTCCCGGCTGTCATCTTTGCTGGCATCTTCCAGTTTAAGGAGCGCCAGGGCTTCGAGGCCGCCGAAGCAGCCCGCCAGGCCCCGACCGTCAAGTTCTAGTAGTTTGGCAGCGCATCCTTAATCGGCCAAATGCATAAACCGCCCCGTCGAATGCATACTTCGACGGGGCGGTTTCCTTTTTCGCGAAGGTCCCCCTCTAAGCGCCGTGCATTTTTAGGAGTATTCAACATAACCAAGAGCTTCGGGCGCCACGATAAATGCCAAAGACCGCGAATATCCCTGCAAATCAAACGCTGTCAGCCCATAACCCCGCCCATCATCCGTAGAAAACATCGAGAACTCCCGATTTTTTGCCCGAAGCCGGTATGCAGGGGCCTTCGATTGCAGAATACTCGCAAAAATGCACGTCGCCACCGCCCCCACATGGCGCGAAGCAAAACAAAAGGGCGACCTTCCTTTCCGGCGCACTCCGCAGGATGAAAGAACCCCCGCCGCACGTAGTGCGCAGCGGGGGTTCTTTCATGTCCGAGGACGCACCGGAAAGGAAGGTCGCCCTCGGGCCGAACAGCTAAGGCAGCTTACGCGACGGTGTAAACCCAGTTGTGCTTGTCCTCGACAGCACCAGACTGGATACCAGTCAGGGTCTCGCGGAGCTTCTTCATCACAGGGCCAATCTCGGTGTAGCCAGCCGGGAAGGTCACAGTCTCGTCGGCGCCGTAAACCTTGTTGTCGATCTCGCCAACCGGGGAGATGACGGCAGCGGTGCCGCACAGGCCGCACTCGACAAAGGTACCGGCCTTGACCTCGGCCCACTCGACGGGACGCTGGTCAACGGTCATGCCCAGGTCCTGAGCAACCTGAACGAGCGAACGACGGGTGATAGAGGGCAGGATGGAGTCGGTGTGGGACTGCGGAACGACGAGCGTGCCGTCCTCCTTCACGAACAGAACGTTGGCGCCGCCGGTCTCCTCGACATAGGTGCGGGACTCGGAGTCGAGATACAGGTTCTCGGCATAGCCCTCGCGGTGGGCCTCCATCGTGGGCTTGAGGGACATGGCGTAGTTCAGGCCGGCCTTGATGTTGCCGGTGCCGTGCGGGGCCGCGCGGTCATACTCGGAAACGCGCAGCTTGACGGGCTTGAGGCCACCCTTAAAGTACGGACCGACCGGGGTCACGAGAATGCGGAACGTGTACTCAGGAGCGGGAGCCACGCCGATCACGTCACCGGAGCCGATCATAAACGGACGCACGTACAGGGTCGCGCCGGAACCGAAGGGCGGAACCCAGGCGGCGTTGGCAGAAACGACCTGCTTGACGGCCTCAACGAACTTGTCCTTGGGGAACGGGGGCATCTCCAGACGCTGGGCGGAGTTATACATACGCTCGGCGTTCATGTCGGGACGGAAGCAGACGATGCTGCCGTCCTCGGCGGTGTAAGCCTTCAGGCCCTCAAAGACCTCCTGGCAGTAATGGAAGATGCCGCCGCACTCGGAGACATGCAGGGTGTGGTCGGTGGTCAGGCCGCCCTCGTCCCACTCGCCATCCTTCCAATGAGCCTCGTAGCTGTAATCGGTCTTCATGTAGCCAAAGCCGAGGCTACCCCAATCGATATCCTTCTTCTCGACAGTCATATGTCGCTCCTTACATACACAGTTGCATACTCGCGAACCCGCACGCAAGGACCGAGGCCGACCGCGTCGCAACGTCACACGCCCGGAGCGTAGAGCCGGACGGGACACGCAAACGGCATCAAAGCCGATGGCACGTCGATTCGCATGCACGAGATTGTACTCCGCACGCGCGTCGGATAAAACGTTTTTCTTTAACTAAGTAAAGTATTTTCATTTGACCGAAGCAAAAAGGCCCGCCACCGTAAGCGGTGACGGGCCTCAACTGTACGGTCTGCGCGCTGGCTCGAGCTAGGCGTTCTATTTACCCAGCTTGGCCTTAACCAGACCGACCACGGTCGGGATGATCGACACGGCAACGATGCCGATAATCAGCAGCTCAAAGTGCTCCTGCACAAAGGGAATGCCGCCAAAGAAGTAGCCCAGCAGCGTAAAGACCGTCGACCAGGTAATGCCGCCCAGCACGTTAAAGACGACAAAGTTGCGCCAGTGCATGCCGCCCATGCCAGCGATAAAGGGCACAAAGGTGCGGATAAACGGGAAGAAGCGACCCAGGAAGATGGCCAGGTGACCCCACTTGTCCAAGAAGTCCTCGGACTTTTTGATGCGCTCGGGCGTCATGGCCTTGACCTTGCCCGAAGCGATGATCTTGCGGCCAAAGAAGTGACCGATCATAAAGTTGCACTGATCGCCCAAAATGGCAGCGGCCCATGCGGTGGCCAGAAGCGCCACGATGTTAAAGCCGCCGTTGTGGGCAAAGAAACCCGAGGCGAACAGCAGCGAATCACCGGGAAGGAACGGGAAGAACACCACGCCCGTCTCGATAAAGATGATCAGGAACACGCAGCCGTAGGCCATAAGCGGGCCGGCGGCGATCCAGCTGGCAATCGCGGTGCGCGGGTCTTTGAGCAGCTCGGCGATAAAATTAATGAAACCCATGAAGTAAAACCTCTCAGTTGTGGGCGCGGATACGTCCAAGTTGACCAGTATACGGTTGCGGTGCCCCCTCGTGCGCAACCCCACAAAAGCATGACTCCATTACCAGCAAGTTTGCATAACTGACACCTGTCGCGCAATGCCGCCAAGATTGTCCTTCCTAATCCCTAGCGAATCGCTATACTTTATTGAATCGCATTGCCATGGCGCTAAGGGAGGGCGGCCGGTGAGCTTTATCAATACCATTCGCGAGGACATCAAGACCGTCCAAGCGCAGGACCCCGCCGCGCAAAACGGTCTAGTCATCTTCCTTTCCTATCCTGGCCTGCACGCCAAGTGGAACCACGTGCCCGAGCACTGGCTCTGGGAGCACGGTCATCGCTCGCTCGCCCGCGTGCTCTCGCAAATCACCCGCCACATCACCGGCGTCGAGATTCATCCCGCCGCACAGATCGGCAAGCATTTCTTTATCGACCACTCCATGGGCGTCGTCATCGGCGAGACCACCGTCGTGGGCGACAACTGCGTGCTCTACCAGGGCGTCACGCTCGGCGGTACCGGCAACGAGACCGGCAAACGCCACCCAACGCTCGGCAACAACGTCACCGTGGGCACGGGCGCCAAGGTGCTCGGCAACATCCGCATCGGCAACAACGTCAAGATCGGCGGCAACTCGGTTGTCGTCAAGGACGTGCCCGACAACTGCACCGTCGTGGGCGTGCCGGGACGCATCATCAAACGCAACGGCTGCCGCGTGTTCGAGGAGAGCTTCGATGCCAAGCAGCATCGCGAGTACATGCCCGATGACGCCGCCGAGCAGAGTGCCCTCAACCGCCAGGGCATCACCGAGAATGCCCGCCGCGTCAAAGAACTCGAGCGAGAGGTGGCCGAGCTCAAGGCCCTCGTCGCCAAGCTCGTTGACGAGCGCTAGGAACGCAGACGGCACAAAACGACATCGGCATCAACGCAAAGGCGCGCCAGGGAATTCATCCCCGGCGCGCCTTTCTTTTTGATGTGACATGTGGGACTGTCCCTTTGTCACATTATGCGAACTGGCTCAAGTAGAGGTCGGCGTAGGCACCCTCGGCAGCCAGCAGCTCCTTATGCGTGCCCTGCTCGATAATGTTGCCGTGATCCATGACCAAGATCAGGTCGGCATCCACAATCGTCGACAGGCGGTGTGCGATCACAAAGCTCGTGCGCCCGCGCATAAGCGCATCCATGGCACGGCCGATGGCAAGCTCGGTACGCGTGTCCACGCTTGAGGTCGCCTCGTCCAGGATGAGAATCGCCGGGTTGTTGAGCAGCACGCGTGCGATGGTCAGCAGCTGACGCTGGCCCTGGCTGATGCTTTCGGCATCGTTGGCCACGCGCGTGTCGTAGCCCTGCGGCATGGTGCGCACAAAGAAGTCGACCTGCGCGGCGCGCGCAGCCGCCACGATCTCCTCACGCGTCGCCTCGGGACAGCCGTAGGCGATGTTTTCGGCAATCGTGCCATCGAACAGCCAGGCGTCCTGCAGCACCATGCCAAACTGCTGCCGTAGCTCGCCGCGGTCCATGCGGCTCGTATCCACGCCGTCGAGCGTAATACGCCCGCCGTCAATCTCGTAGAAGCGCATGAGCAGGTTGATGAGCGTCGTCTTGCCCGCGCCCGTGGTTCCCACCACGGCAATCTTCTGGCCCGGCTCGGCGGTAAACGACACGTCGTGCATAAGCGGCTTGTCGGGCGAATAACCAAAGCGCACGTGCTCAAAGGAGACGCGACCCTCAACGCGACCCGGCAGCTTGGCGGCCTCGTCCGGCAGCGGATCGGCCTCCATCTCGGGCTCATCGAGCAGGTCGAACACGCGCTCCGCACTCGCCAACGCGCTCTGCAGCGAGTTGAAGGTAAACGACAGCTGCGTCATGGGTTCGGACGCCTCGTAGATAAACTGGAAGAACGCCTGGAACACGCCGACGGTCATGTGACCGGCAACCAGCATGCTGCAGCCCACCAGCGCGATCACGATCTGCGCCAAACGGCCGATAAAGCGCACCGCGGGGCCGACGGCATTGATCATAAAGTCGGCCTTGGCACTCACGCGTGCCAGCTCGCCCGAGGCCTGGTGCACCTCGGCAGAACTTTGGCGTTCGCGGTTAAACGCGCGGATCACCAGACGGCCCGAATAGCCTTCCTCGACCGCACTCGTAATCTTGGACACCCACTCCTGGCGCTCGCCCGTCACATCGTGTGTGCGGCGCGAGACGACCTTCGTCACCAGCAGCGACAGTGCCGTAAAGAACAGAAAGACGAGCGTAAGCTGCACGCTGAACACGAACATCACGCTCACAGCACCAACAACAGTGCCGATCGACACGAGCAGCTGCAGCAATCCGCGCTGCATGCTCTCGGACATCTTGTCTAGGTCGTTGGTCGCGCGGCTGACGACCTCGCCGGGACGATGCGCGTCAAAATAGGCGAGCGGCAGACGGTTGAGCTTTTGCGCGATACGGTTGCGCAGGCGCAGATTGAGACGCTCAGCGACGCTCGACATCAAAAAGCTCTGGAGCGCATAGAACGAGGCAGCGGCAGTCCAGATCATAAAGTAGACGAAAATGGTCTTGCCGCAGTTCTCCCAGGTGATGCTGAAAGTGGTGTCGTTGGCAAACGCCACCTGAATGTGGCCCCACAGCTCATCGATCACGCGGGCGCTATATGCCGGCGCGGCGGTGTTAAAGATGACATAGAACACAATGCTCGCGAACACGATATAGAAGCGCCAATGGTCGCCGGCAGCCTCACTCCACAGGCGGCGCACCGTCGCCCAGGTATCCCGAGGCGTCTCGTCCTCGTCTTCGTCGTCCACGTCGCGCATACGCTCTGCCTCGGCGCGGGCGCGCTCGTCCTCGGCACGTTCGTTTTCCTCGTAGAGCGCTTGGCGGCGAGCCTCGCGCTCGGCTGCAGCCTTGGCGGCGTCATCCAGCTCGGGTGCCACAGCAGCCGTTTCCTCGACCAGCCCCGCGGCAGCGGCGTCATCAACGCCGCCCTGCTTCTTGAGCTCCTCGGTCATGCTACTCACCTCCCTTCATCTGCGATTCCGCGATGGCGCGGTACACCTCGCAGGTTTCCATAAGCTCGCCATGCGTGCCCAGGCCCACAACCTCGCCATCCTTGAGCACGACGATCTGGTCGGCGTGCAAGATCGTCGAGATGCGCTGCGCGA
>USMH01000047.1 GCA_900555745.1 uncultured Collinsella sp. | reverse complement strand
GCGAAAAGTTCGCACTTGCAATGAGCGAAGCAATGTAGCGGTTGCGGCCCTGCATGTAGTCCACCGTGGCACCGATGTGGTTGCCCGTGGCCAACGGAACTTCGCTCTTGCCATCGATGTAATCCTCGATGAGCTCCAGTACGTCCTCGTCCATCTTAAAACCGTCGCTATTGACGAGCTTAATGCCGTTATCGCAAAACGGGTTGTGGCTCGCGCTGATCATGATGCCGCAATCGAAGCAGCCCTCCACGGTCTGATGCGCCACGCCCGGCGTCGGGATCACGTGCAGCATATAGGCGTCCGCACCGCTCGCGACCAGACCGCTCACCAGCGCCGCCTCGAACATATAACTCGAGCGACGTGTGTCCTTGCCCACGATAACGCGCGCCTTAGCACTGCGGTTGGCGCCGTAATACCAGCCCACAAAACGGCCAATCTTATAAGCGTGCTCTACCGTCAGCCCAACGTTGGCCTCGCCGCGAAAGCCGTCGGTGCCAAAGTACTTCATGCGCCCTCCTTACAAAATAGGGGCGGACAGATTGCCTGTCCGCCCCAAAATGGTACTCGATTATCTGCGCTACCAGAAAAACCCTACGCCGACGCGCTGTCGCGAGCCGCCTGGCATGTAGGGGTCTGACGCAGCGTAAGCGGCTTGTCCCCCGCCTCGGCCGACGTGGTCAGCGTATACGTGATCGTCGTCGTCTCGCCAGCATGCAGGTCAACGGTGCCCGAATAGAAGGGGATTCCATGCCACGTAGCGGCGCCAAGACCAAACTGTGTGCCCTCAACCGTAAGGTCACTGATGTTGCCGCCCGTCGGGGCAAACAACGAGACATTCAGGCGTTCGTCGTCACGCGCGGCATCGGGTGCGCTCGCCGCAACGTAGTCGGGCAGCTTGCCTGCCTCCTCCTGCGTCATGATGTTCGTCAGAGTAACGGTGATGCGATACGAGCACGTGCCGTCGCCGTTCTTGATGCCCTGGCCGATCTGCGTGTCGGCGTTCAGATACCAGTCGAGCTTGGAGAAGCTCAGGTTGTTAAAGTAAACGCCGGCAACGGGATCGGCACTCGGATCATCCGGATCGGGCAGCGAAGCGTCAATGCCCGTCTCTTTGATGGCATTCTGCTCATCATCGTTTCTCATCCAAGCAATCAGACGGCCCTCTTCGGCACCGCGCTCGAATGCACCGACAAGCTTTGTAACGTCGACGTCACCGATGCCACCGAGAATCTTGTCGAAGGCGGCGCTGGCAACAGCCGCAAAGATGCCGTCCGATTCCTCGACCGGATAGTTCCAATACACATCGTGCATGAGAACCTTCGCCGCGTTGGTACCGTCGACGACCGTACCATCAGGCAGCGAGACATTACCGACAAGGCCCAGCAGGTACTGCAAGAACACCGGATCGATGCCGACGACGCCATCAACGTCCTGCCCATACTGGGACTTCCACAGCGCGGCGACACGCTGCGAGTTGCGGGGCCAATCAGGCGAATAGGTATTGCCCGAGTTGTACAGGTTGCTGTGGTTGCCGAACAGCGCCTCATCCTCTTCGTCGACGCTCTCGACTGCCTCATCCTCGCTGAGTCCAATGCAGGGAACAAACTCGCCAATCGACATCTGGCCGTCGGTGACCGAAATCAGGCCCTGCGAACCGCCAAAGCCGCCGCAGGCACGAATCTCGACGTTGTTCATGGCGTACACAAGGTAGTTGCGCGTCTGGCCGTTGGCACCGAGCATCTGGGGAAGGACGGGGGCGACCTTCTCCGCCGCGTCAACCGCGCCGTTGAGGGTGGCAAAGCCGTCCTTGGCCTTATCGACCAGCTCAGTCACCTGGGAAATATGAGTATCGCCAATGCCCTGGATCTTCTCGTTGGCGCTCTTGAACACCTTCGAGCTGCTGGAAAGCGAATCGGCAACGGCCTGCAGCGCGGACACGTTAATCATGCCGTCCTGGAACAGCTTGCCGGGCGTGGCCTGCGAAAGGTTGTCGGCCATGGGAACCAGCGCGTTGCTCGAGACATCGGACAGGGCATCAATCATGGTGCGGGCTGCGTTGATGTCACTGCCATACACCGGGATAAACGAAGCCGCCGTCCACAGCGGGCTCGAAGTCTCCGCCTTCATGCTGTCGCAGAGTTCATCGATCTTCTTCGCGTCGTCAGGCAGCGTCGAAAAATCGCCCGACGTGACCTTGTCCTTAAGGCCACCGACGATCTCGACAGCCTCCTTCGCTTCGCTCTTTACGGTCTTTGCCGAGTTAAGCAGCATAAAGCCGCTTGCGCCAAGCGCAACGAGAAGCACCGCGACTACAGCGGCAATAATGGCGCCGGTGTGACGCTTTTTGCGCTCGCCCTTGCGATGGCGATGACGGACCAGACCGTCAGAGGTCGAACTCGACGAAGCGTCGCTACCGTAGTTCAAGCCAAAATCGTAATAATCTTCCTTGGAACCCGAGCCCGCAAACTCGGCACCGCTATCATCCAGGCGGGCGAACGTGCCAGTCTCGGAGGCGCCAGTGTAGATCGTGCCAAGGTTACCCGTAAGCCCCGCGCCACCGGCAGAGGGAGTATTGTTGTCGGCCTTGCCGGCATTAACGTTGCCGGCGGCATTCGCGGCGTTGGCAGCACCTGCGTTGTTCGCAGGTGCCGAAGGAGCCCCGCTCGGCTGCGATGCGGAGGTTGCACCGCCCGCAAAGACATTCCCTCTTGCACGGCCGGTCTTTTTTGCCTTTTGAGACTGCTCGTACAGAGCGGTAAACATCGCCGTCTCGCCCGGGGACACGCGCTTACCGGAGCCGCCCTGTCCAGCGTCGCCCGGCGTGCCGGCCTTACCAGCCCCGTTCGGACGCGGCGGAACTGCAGGACGGCCGCTATCGCTGCCCTTAAAGTGATTACCAGCCATAAAGAAATCCTCGCAATTGAGTCGCAATGAAAAAGTCCATAACGTTACTAGTTTATGGCATTTTGAGCATCGACAGCTAAACTCCAGACACGGACATCAATTGGCGAAAATGCGGCACAACACCTTTTCCGTCTAGGCGGCGGCGCCAGCTACACCGTGAGGAACATCATCACGATGATCATGGCAAAGCCGATAAGGTCGGTCGGCAAAAACACCGTCCCCAGCATAACGGCGCTGGTGATGGTCGCCGAAACCGGCTCCACAGTTCCGATGAGGCTCGCACGTACCGAGCCGATGTCCTTAACGCCCTGCATATAGAGCATGTAAGCAAAAAACGAGCCGATAACCACGAACACCGCGAGCGCCTCGACGCCGGCAGCGTCGAGCGCCGGCATATGCGCCCAGGGCTGCACGAAGACGCACGAGACCACGCCCGCCGTGAGCATTGCCGAACCCGTGACGATGGGGCTGCCGTATTCGGGCAGGATCTTGGCGGGAATCACCGCCATACACGCGGCGCTGACCGCACACATAAGACCTGCTGCCAGGCCAAGCGGCGAAATATTCAGGCTGGTGGGGTCGCCGCCGGTGGCGATTAAAAAGGTTCCACCCAGAGCCAGGCCAATGCCGATGACTTCGCGAGTACGCGGCATGCGGCGATCGATCACGCAGGTGTAGCCCATGATGATAACGAGCTGCAGGCACTGGAGCACCGTCGCGGTTCCGGCGTTCGTCAGGCGCACGGCCGAAAGATAGCAAAACTGGTTGAACAGCAGGCCAAAGGCGGTAAAGAGCAGCAGCTGCTTGCGATCGGCGGGTGTGGTCCAGAGCTTAATCAGGCGCTCGCGGTCGCGCGTAACAACCACGGCCATAAAGAGTAGACCGGCGAGAATCTGACGCACGCTCATAAGCCACAAGGTGTCGACGTGGTAGATATCGAACAGAAAGCTCGCGCTGGTGCCCGAGAAGCCCCAAAACGAACCGCCCACCAGCGTAGCCAAGACGCCCGTGATCATCTTGCGCGACGACGCATCGTTAAGGCGCTCGCGCCAGGCGCGACGGGTGTTGCGGCTGAGCTCGTCGGTGCCCTCGGGCACATCAATGTTCGATATATCGGTCATCGGCACCGAAGCCCCTGCGCCTTCGACCTGCTCGACACACTCTTTGCTCATTCCACTCCCCCGAAACAGTCTGGAAGCAATTCGGCTTACCTTACCACGGCGAAGGCACCAGCTGGAGGCTTGTCCGCTTATCGGTAGAACAATTCCGCAGGCGTCTTTCCATAGCTCGATACCGCAATGGCCTTGCATTATGCGACAGCCAAATCGCGGCAGCAGGCACTTTTGAGATGGATATGACAAAGCCCCCGAATTCCACAATGTAAGCGATTTTTAAAAATGTTCTTGCCACCGAGTTCAGGCTCCGTTATATTATCCCTTGCGCGCTTGCGCACCCTTGATCGGGCGTTTAGCTCAGGGGGAGAGCGCTTCCCTGACACGGAAGAGGTCAGAAGTTCAAATCTTCTAACGCCCACCAAATGTTCGCAGCTCAGAGGCTATGCCCTCTGGGCTGTTTTGTTTTATGTCGCTAAATCCGCCGGCAGTTCCAACCGCCCAACTAGCCAAAAGCCGACCATCTACTTGCCGATCTATCCATCGGCATAACCAATCAGTCCGCACCGCAACTTCTCAGCAAAACGCCGCGATGTCTGTGCCCTGCGGTATCCTTGAGCCACTTGCACCTGCAGCACCAAGGAGCCGCCATGCGCACCGAGCTCGATGTCCCCTTTTCGCACAAAGAAGAAGCCAAGGCGCTGGGCGCCAAATGGGACCGGACCAAGAAGATCTGGTATGTACCCAGCGGCGTCAACCCCGAACCCTTTGCCGAGTGGCTGCCCGGTGTTGACCGATCCGACCCCTCAGCGCCGTATATATATCTAGTACTGGGCAAGCGCGAGTGCTGGAAGTGTCACAAAGAGACCTCGGTCGCGGCCTTCGGCATTCCCTATCGAACCGATAACGACAAGAGCATCGCCATCACGCACGCGCCCAACGAAGCCGGGCACATTGCCATCGACACGGCCAACGCCAACGCACTCGCCATCGTGCCCGCTCTTGGCTGCGTGCCGGGCGAGATCCGCGACTACCTTCATAAGCGCTGCGGCTACAAGCCCGTAGGCGCGCGAGCCTCCAAAGCCCCGTCGCTCGGCAACACGTGCAGCAGTTGCGACGCGCTGCAAGGCAGCCGCTATCTGTTCGAAGAGTCCTCGTCCCCGTTTGCCCTCACTGCCATCAACAAGTTGCCGGCACTGGAGTTTGTGCGCGTCGAAGTTGCCGGCGTCTTTGGCGTCCCGGCCACACGCACCGACTTTGACCAGGCGCTCTTTACCTGGGCACGCGACCATCACGCCGAGTTCCACAAGCAGCTCGGTGAGGGGATTTATTTGTAGGGACGGAGAGGCCTTCACAGTCAGCTCCTCCGCATCACCTATCCCTCGTCGCCGGCGTCGTACACGATATCGAGGCCACAAACGGGGCATTTCTCCGGATACACCGGCATATGAACGCCTGTCTGTTTTCTCACTTCGTCGCTGAACCTGTCGCGCGCATCGATGAACCGAATGTCGAGACACGGTATTTGCGAGCCGCAGCAAGGGCAGGTGACGACAAACGACCCGCAATCAACCTCTACGCTCGGAAACATATTGTTGTCTATAAGGGCACACGGCAGTTTTCCGTACTTCCCCATCGCAATATCGCCTCGCCAGCTCATACACGCTCCCCTCTCGCTATACAAAACAGGAAGAGCATGCACCGGCGGGCATGCGCGAGATTGCATCGCCACGCGATCCGATCAAACAACACGATCGTCAAAGAATGCCAAAGCCAAATACGCTAATACGGCAGAAGCCCCGCCTTTTCACGCTTCTTTTCCGAGCGATCGAACTCAATGCGATGGGCCTCAAGAAACACCGTATTGGGTCGCCACTGACGCTCATTCGGCTGCCTTAGCGTCGCACCCGCAAAGGAAGCGTAGCCGGTCTTATCCAGCAGGTACGATCCGCACAGCCGATATTCGCCGCAAACAGGCTCAAACGAAATCAGGTGAGCATCAAATAGGGAATGAAGATCGCGCCGAAGCAGAATACCGTTGCTGGCAACCTGCGATTTGGGTCCCGAGTAATTCTCGATATGTGCAGCCTCCAGAGCTTCGCTGACGCCGCAGTCCGACACCGCGCAACGGCCATCATAGGCGGCAACGAGCTGCTTGCGGAACCATTGCTGCCCCAATCGCTCGCGCCTTAACGCATAGCGGACCTTTTCGTCGTCGGTCACACCCTGTCCGGCAAACTCAATATCGACGGGTATGTGCTTCAGATAACTCATGTCGGGCGCAAAACGAGGGTCCGGTCCGCCTTTATGAACAGGACCGTGCAGAACAAACCATCCGTTTTCGGGCTCGAACCGCTCAACAAACGCAAGGCCGAGCACCTTATAGCCCACCTCGGTTGCAAATATGACTCCGACTGGGACGCCACATTCCATGCAGTTGAGCATTTTACGGTTGTAATTCTGGTCTCGAGAACCAACGGCGCCTGGCGCTTGGACCGAATACTTAATGACCCACGTACCATCGTCCAAATAGAGCGGAGGTACATCGGTGTAGAAGCTCTTTTTAGAGTTATGGACCGAAAGCGCAAAGATCTTATTGGGATCTTGCTTCACCCGATCCTGGCCCGGCCAGAAGATCCCTGAATCCCGCGTTACGGGAAAGAAGTCCGAGCCAATTCTCAAACGATACTGATACTGAGGGCTATCTTCCTTGGTGTGGCGCGGAAGGCTGGTCCAAACGCCGCCGCGCTGTTCCTCACCCAGAAACCACTCCCATGCCTCAACGTATTCGGAAGGCACGAGACTGCAGGCGCGGCCATAGCTTGGTCCATCCATCAACGGAACAGCAAGGTCAATGTCGTTCATCGCCAGCACCTACAACCATACGAACGCGAGTCATGCTCCTCAATAATATGGCCGAGAGTCAATTATTACGAGATCTCATTCCGCGATCGGCACATCGTTGATGCTCTCGGTTTGCCGCTGGCGCGTTTGTACCCCGCTGCCCCACTTCCCTGTATACTGATGTAGCACGTGTTTCATCCGGGCTTGTTGGGCCG
>USMH01000046.1 GCA_900555745.1 uncultured Collinsella sp. | reverse complement strand
GCCACCGCGACTCCGTTTGCAACGGGAAAAATGTCATATTGTCCCGAACATGAACGGCGTGTGGTCGTGAAGCTTTATCGCTCAGGTCAAATACGTCTGCTAGCGACGCTCATCCGTCGGTGCGCCCTCGACGATCGCGATGCCCGCCGATGCACCTAACGCGCTGGCGCCGGCCTCGATGAATGCGCAAGCCTCTTCGTAATTATGGATACCGCCCGCCGCCTTGATTGCCACGGCATCGCCGAGCACCTCGTGCATCAGCCGCACGTCCTCGAGCTTAGCACCGCCAAAGCTTCTGCCGGTCGACGTCTTAAGGAATCCCGGCTTGGCCTCCAGCGCGATCTCGCATACACGGCGCTTGGCGGCGTCGTCGCCGTCCAGCTTGCACATCTCGACGATCACCTTGTCAGTGATGCCATGCGCGCGACAAAAATCAGCAATGGTAGTCATCTCGCGCTCGATGGCATCAAAATCGCGGTTCTCGATCGACCCCTGATTCAAAACGTAGTCAATCTCGGTAAAGCCACACGCAGCGTATTCCTCAAACCTCGCAAGCTTCTCCTCAAGCGTCATAGTGCCCTGGGGAAAGTCGATAGCGCCGGCAAGGATGATGTCAGAGCCCTCGAGCATGGCGCGGCCCGTCTCGTACTCCTGCAGGTTCGCAAATACGCAGCGAAAGTTGTACTTTAACGCCTTCTCGACATAGTGCTCAAACGTGTCCTCGGGGGCATCGATATAGTCGATGTATTTATTGATGGGTTTGGCAAGCGTCATGCTGGGCCTCCTTGTTCAGGGCCGACAACCGATTCGTGGTTTCACGCGAAAAACCACGTTCAATGTACGCCCGGCATGCAAGGACAGCGTCCGCATTCCGACAAGTGGTATGAAATTAGCCGTAAACGTATAATTTACGGCAGCGAATGGCACCGCACGCGGATGCCGACAGCAAGACATCCCCCCCCCTCAATACACCCTCATGCCCATTTAAATAGCAAGGGGCCCGTATCTGTTGGGATACGGGCCCCTTTCGGCCATGACCTATCTCAGCAACAAAGACTACTTGCGGTGAGCGCGGTAGAACTCGATCGCACCATCTTATCCGAGCCGGGGCACGTTCGCACGGCGCGCGTATGACGGTTGCAAAACCACCCCATTTGAAACAAAGACAAAAAAGTACTTGCAAAGACGCGTTCCGACATATAAGTTGATAAAAGACCGCCGTTGCGGTTTTAAGTAGATCGAGCATATGAAGTTTGAGTTTTAGCGTGTAAGAGAAGGAAGATCGGCAAAGTACAACCCCAAACGCAATGACAACTTAATGAGGTAACTGCCACATGTGAGGCACCCAGGGCATTGCTGTCTCGATTTTGAGCACGATGCCTTCCGCCTTGTATGGGCCGTTCCATCCCGCCCCTGCAGCAACTGCCTCACGGGCTCATTGAAAACCGCATAGCACCCCAACGTCAGCACATCACCCACGGCAAGCACATCACTCACGACAACCAGCACATCAACAAACAGCACGAACATCAACCGATTGGAGAAGCTATGACAAACCACCACGCTGAAGACGGCGATAAGAAAAGCATTCTGGATGCCCGCATTGAGCGAGCATATGCAAACGAATATGACGCCGCCTTTGCCGCCGCGACCATCAAGAACTACGCGTCGCTACCGCTCGCGACGATCTTGGCCGATCACCCTCAACTGCTGAAGCGCTGCACAAAGATCATGGGCGACCCCGACATTCGCAAGCTGACAGACCCCTATGCCCCAAAACGCGACAACGATTCGCACGTTCTTACCGTAGGCTGCCTAGCCCATATGCTTACGGCGCTCGACACGAAACTCAAGCTCGAATGGGAACCCGACGAGCGTCATGAACTCGAAAGCAAGCGGAACACCCTGCGCACCGCACTGTTCCTTCCGTTGGACGGCCTCAAGCGCTGCAACGTCGAGCTCAATACACAGGCGCGGCAAAAGCCCGGGACCACGGGGCAGAAAACTCCTAGACCCCATGTGGCCATCGTCGACCGCAACCGATATAACCGCATGACCGCGCACTTTTCTGCCGAGGGAGCAGCCATAAGGACGCTGATCGACCTGCTGTGCCTCCTGAGCATCAACGAGCTATTTGAGGGCTATCTCGCCCTTGTTCCCGCGACGGCACCCAAGTCGGTAGCAAAGATCATCGAGGCCTGCAGACGCCAGTTTGAGCGCCATCGCAATGGCAGCGAGATGAACGCCAGCATCGCGCAGTACTACGCGGCTCATTACAAAAATGACGGATGTGCCCCTGTCGAGCATCAGCTGCGGCTCGCCTACACCACGCCCGCCGCAACGCTCCATCGCTTTGGAGCCCTTGGTGCTTGCGAGCCGCACGAACGGACAGCATGCCCCACAACCGAGCTCGATCTCAGGCTCGGACGAACCCTGTAGCCCGCCAGCCCCTCCGCGGGCAACAATCCTATTCCACAACACAACCAACAGAAAGGAGTCCTCATGGACACCAATCATTCCCCCATCATCAGCCCCCTCACCATGCGTGAATCCGCCCGAGGTATCACGCTCACCAGCATTTACGATGAGATGCTCGCCCGTCGCGAGCTCTCCGTCATGGGAAACATCGAAACCCCGATGGCCCACGACCTATGCCAGCAGATCCGCCTGCTCGATGCCACCGACCCCAGCCGCCCCATCACCATATTTGTCGCCAGCGCCGGCGGAAGCGTGCGATCGGGTCTTGCGATCTATGACGCCATGCGCCTCGCATCGTGCCCCATCCGCACCGTCTGCCTGGAATTCGCCGCGTCCATGGGCGCCGTGATCTTTATGGGCGGCGACGATCGCCGTATGGCGCCCCATGCAGAGCTCATGATTCACGACCCGCTGATTCCCCAGGGGGCAGGCGGCTCGGCACTTGCGCTGCAGGAAACCAGCCGGCGTCTCATGCAGACCCGCAAGACCCTCACGCAAATCCTCTCGGACCGCAGCGGCCTCACGCCCAAGCGCATCCAGTCCCTCACCGCAAAAGACACCTACCTTTCGGCCGAGCGCGCCGTCGAGCTCGGCTTTGCCCACGAAATCCTCTCGACCACCAAGGAGGTCGTCCATGTCTAACCTCGCCAGCCGCCTCGCCGCATCTGAGTCCGCATCGTCCACCATCCTCGCCAAGGATCGAACGCTTTCCTGTGACACCCGCCAAACGGGACTCAACAACAACGCACTTGTGATCGGCCCCTCGGGAGCCGGCAAGACCCGAAACGTCCTCAAGCCCAACCTGCTGCAAATGAACGCAAGCTACATCGTGCTCGACACCAAAGGCACGCTCTGTCGCGAAGTGGGACCCGTGCTGGCAGCCCACGGTTACCGCGTGCAATGTCTCAACTTCGCCGACCTCAACACCGTCCCGGCCCTTGCGCCCGGCATCGAGCGCTGCGGCTACAACCCCCTGAGGCACATTCGCCGCAAGGCGGACGGCAGGCCCAACCAGCAGGACATCCTCTCGGTGGCAAAGGCCATCTGCCCCATCGAGGACAACAACCAGCCTTTTTGGGATCATGCGGCGGCAAACCTGCTGTCGTGTCTTATTGCCTACGTCACCGAACAGCTACCCGCCGACGAGCAGACGATCAGCTCGGTCATCAAGCTGATCGAGCACCTGCAGGACGGTGCCACGGCCCGATTGTTTGACGATCTGATCACGACCGACCCCCAAAGCTATGCCCTCTCGCTATGGCGGCGCTACGCCATTACGCAAAATGCCGAGCGCATGCACGCGAGCATCGTCGGCATCCTTGCCGAAAAGGTCATGTGTCTGGGATTCGACGGTGCGGCACAGCTCTATCGTGAGTGCCATCAGGTGGACTTCGCTTCCATGGGACACACCCCCTGCGCCCTGTTTGTAACCGTGAGCGATATTGACCGCAATCTCGATCCGCTGACCGGCCTCTTTATTTCGCAGGCGTTTATGGGCCTCATTCGCGAAGCCGATAGGCAGCCCGACGGCAGCCTGCCCGTGCCCGTGCGCTTTATGCTCGATGACTTCGCAAATCTGCAGATCCCCCAGATCGACAACGTGCTCTCGATTATCCGAAGCCGCAACATCTGGGCAACGCTGCTGCTGCAGTCGACCAACCAGCTCGATGCGCTCTATGGCGAGGCACGCGCACGCTCCATCATGGGCAACTGCGACACGCATCTGGTGCTGGCGTTCCAGGATCCCGAGAGTGCCCGGGTGTTTTCCGACCGCGCCGACGCGCTGCCCAGCACGCTCATGGCGACGCCGATCGATCGCTCGTGGCTCTTTGTGCGCGGTCGCACTCCCGAACGGGTCGAGCGCTTTAGGCTCGAAGACCATCCGCTCTACGGGGAGCTGCCCGAGGCGCAGCGAGACCATGCGGAGGCCGAGATCTAGGCGCAGGGTTCTCGCGGCGCGCGGCGCCCCAGCGATGTTCCACAAAGGCCGTGCGCCCCGGGACTACGGCAAAGCAAAGGGGCCCGCATCCGATAGGATACGGGCCCCTGACTATAAGGCGCGATGCGTTAACGGCAGCGACTACTTGCGATGCGCGCGATAGAACTCGATGAGCGCCTGGGTCGAAGCGTCCTGCTCGGCCTTGGCGGCGTCGTCGTGGAAGGCCGGGGTGATCTGCTTGGCAAGCTGCTTGCCCAGCTCGACGCCCCACTGGTCGTAGGAGTCGATGCCCCAGACCGTGCCCTCGACAAACGTGATGTGCTCGTACAGGGCGATGAGCTCGCCGAGCGCAAACGGGGTCAGCGTGTCGCCGAAGATCGAGGTCGTCGGACGGTTGCCCTCAAAGCAGCGGGCCGGGACGATCTGCTCGGGCGTGCCCTCGGCACGAACCTCGTCGGCCGTCTTACCAAAGGCGAGTGCCTTGGTCTGGGCCAGGAAGTTGCCCAGGAACAGCTCGTGCACGTCCTGGCCGCCGTCGGTCGCAGGGTTGGCAGTGTTGGCGAAGGCGATGAAATCGGCCGGAACCACCACGGTGCCCTGGTGCAGCAGCTGGTAGAAGGCATGCTGGCCGTTGGTGCCGGGCTCGCCCCAGAAGATCTCACCGGTGTCGGAGGTCACGGCGCTGCCGTCCCAACGGACGTGCTTGCCGTTGGACTCCATGGTGAGCTGCTGCAGGTAGGCCGGGAAACGGTGCAGGTACTGGCAGTACGGCAGCACGGCGTGGCTCTTGGAACCGAAGAAGTTGACGTACCAGACGTTGAGCAGGCCCATCAGCGCGACGGCGTTGTTCTCGAGCGGGGTGTTGCAGAAGTACTCGTCGATGGCGTGGAAGCCCTCGAGGAACTGCTGGAAGCGCTCGGGGCCGAGCACGACGATCAGCGACAGGCCCACGGCGGAGTCAACGGAATAGCGGCCACCGACCCAGTTCCAGAAACCGAAGGCGTTGGCGGGGTCGATACCGAAGGCCTCGACCTTCTCGAGTGCGGTGGAGACGGCGACGAAGTGCTTTGCCACGGCCTCGGCGTTCTGCTCATCGGAGCCGTCGATGGCGCCCTGAGCCTTGAGCTGCTCGAGCATCCAGGTCTTGACCTCGCGAGCGTTGGTGAGGGTCTCGAGCGTGGTGAAGGTCTTGGAGACGATGATCACGAGCGTAGTCTCGGGATCCAGGCCCTTGAGCTTCTCGGCCTGGTCGTTGGGGTCGATGTTGGAGATGTAGCGGCAGTCGATACCGGCGTCGGCATAGGGACGCAGGGCCTCGTAGGCCATGACCGGGCCCAGATCGGAGCCGCCGATGCCGATGGACACCAGATGCTCGATCTTCTTGCCGGTAACGCCCTTCCACTCACCGGAGCGCACGCGCTCGGCGAAGGCATACATGCGGTCGAGGACCTCGTGCACGTCGGCGACGACGTCCTGGCCGTCGACGATGAGCTGGCCCTTCTCGCTTGCCGGGCGGCGCAGCGCGGTGTGCAGGACAGCGCGGTCCTCGGTAGTGTTGATGTGCTCGCCAGAGAACATGGCGTCGCGGCGCTCCTCGAGCTTCACCTCGCGGGCAAGATCGCACAGCAGCTTGACGGTCTCATCGGTCACCAGGTTCTTCGACAGATCGAAGTGCAGGTCACCGGCGTCAAAGCTCAGCTTGTTCACGCGGTCGGCGTCAGCAGCGAACCAGGCCTTGAGGTCGATACCTTCGGCCTCGAGCTTCTCCTGATGAGCCTCGAGCGCCTTCCAAGCGGCAGTCGACGTAGCATCGATAGGTGCGGCAACAGTTGCCATAGAGTCCTCCTCAGCATACGGGCGCACGCCTCCATGCGCCCGGACATTCAGATGCCACTATTCTAGCGCAGGTCAAGACTATAATCAGCGAGCGTTGCCAATCGGCCCCCAAACGGCAACCGACCAAATAGGGACAGGTTTATTTTGGCAGGTCAAACGCTTTACCAATCAAAAATAACCCGTCTTTTTATGCCAAATATTAGGCCGCGGCACACACGCTGCCGAGCAACTCGCGCAGAGGAGACCCAATGCCCTCAAGCAATTCGGGAGCGATAATGGCAAAAACGGGAACCTCACCGGTGCCCACGACAGCAGGCGCCTTGCCCTCCGAGAGAATGCATCCATAAGGGACAAAACCGTCTTCGCCGGCATCGAGCGCCGCCATGCGACGCGCGAGCTCGCGCGCAAAGCCAGCAGTATCGGCATCGCCAATCGCCAGGACAAAGTCCACGCCTTCGTCGGTCGCCAGGGCCACGGCTTCGTCGATCAGTTCGTCTCCCCCGTCGCCCCCAACCGAGCCGCAGCGGAAAAGTACGCGCTCGAGTAGGGCTCGATCAAGCGAGCCAAGTGCCGCCGAGACAAGCTCATCGCGCGTATGCTTGTCACCGCCCAACACGACCAGCGCCTTGGTGCCACCGTAGTGAGCGACCAATCGTCCGCACCAGCGAGCCACGTCTCCATCCACAACAAGGCGCGTCGGCATACCAAACCCGTAATTGACCATCTTTCCCACAACCCTTCCGTGCACATAGGCGGTATCAATCGTTAGGCTCATGCTACGAAGCAAGCTTTTCCGAGCTGTTTCGCACTCTTTAGAGCTGCGTTAAAACCCAATCCAACCGCACGACCATACCTACCAAAACAAACCAGTCCCTTTTTGACAGGTTTTGACGATGTCCGGACGAGCGGGTATTATCGAACAGATATTCGATAAGAACATGTGTTTGATGGGAGGACGCGTGGGGCACGAGCGTCACAC
>USMH01000045.1 GCA_900555745.1 uncultured Collinsella sp. | reverse complement strand
AAAGCATCTGTAATACGCTTGTTACTTACCCGCCGTCTATGAGCGCTTTTGCACCGCTCGCCGGACTTCTGGATGCACCGAGTGCAACCACGGATAGTATGGTAGTCACAAACAGCCCCCAGTGAACGGGTGCGGGTCGCACAGACTCGTACCCGTTTTCTTATGCAGCTGTGCGCAGAGCGGGCGTAGTAAAATCTGAACCACTGAACTGCCCCATACAAAAGGAGATTTCCCATGCATGATGTTGGAATGAACATGAGCCAGCTTGCCATGAGCGTCAAACAGGTCGACGACACCATCGAGCTCGCTCATGAGTGGAGCCATCAGTTGCTGCATGCGACCGAGAATTTTGACATGGAGCGCATCGGCGCCAAGCTCGAGGCCGCCATGGCCGCGCTGCACGAGGCGCATGACGCGCTCGAGGGCTACGAGGAAGCCATCGAGGCCGACCACAACTCCGTCGGCTCCGTGAAGCTGGTGTAAGGTGGCCGAACACGAGCACAGCTGCGGGTACGAGCACGAGCATCCGCACGGGGCGGACGGTGACGCGGGCTGCCACTGTAGTGGTTCCGGCTCCGAGCTGGTCCGTTTTTCGGTTACCGCACCCGACGACCTGCTGCGCCGTTTTGACGAGCAGATCGCACGCCGCGGCGACGTGGCCAACCGATCCGAGGCCGTGCGCGACCTGATTCGCGCCTCGATCGCCAAGGAGCAGATGCGCACGCCCGATGAGCACGTTATCGGGTCGCTCACCATGATCTACGACCATCACACCGGCGATCTGACGCGCCGTCTGGACGAGGTGCAGCACGACTACACCAACGAGATCGTATCGACCATGCACGTGCATCTGGATCACCACAACTGCTTGGAGATTCTGGCGCTCAAGGGTCGCGGCGAGCGCGTCTACGAACTAGCCGACCGCCTGCTGGGCCTGCGCGGCGTTAAGCACGGCGAGCTCACCTGCGCCGCCACCAAGCAGAGCCTGGGGCTGTAGCGGGATTTCCCGCAGCGCACCTGCCAAATAGGGACAGGTTTGTTTTGGCAGGTTTAGAAGTTTTACCTACCAAAATAAACCTGTCCCTTTTTGGTCGGTTTTGATGAGGGGTGTCGCATGCGGCATGTGCATATTCATGTGACGGGCATTGTGCAGGGCGTTGGCATGCGACCGTTTGTGTATCGCGAGGCCATGGCACATGGCATTTGCGGATGGGTGCTCAATGCGGGCGACGGCGTGCATATCGAGGCGCACGCCCTAAGCGAGTCGCTCGACGAATTGGTTGACGCACTTTCCGAGCATGCGCCTGCGGCGTCTCGCGTGGAGCATGTCGAGGTTGTAGACCTAGCACCCGGCAACTGGGATGCCGCCGATGAACAGGGCTTTCACATTGTGGCGTCGCAGGACCAGACCGCGCACACGACGCTCGTCTCGCCCGATATCGCCACCTGCGACGATTGTCTGCGCGAGTTGTTCGATCCCGCCGACCGACGCTATCACTACCCCTTTATCAACTGCACCAACTGCGGCCCACGCTTTACCATCATCCGATCGCTGCCTTATGACCGAGCGGCCACATCGATGGACCGTTTCCCCATGTGTCCCAAGTGTGCCGCGGAGTATGCCGACCCACTCGACCGGCGTTTTCACGCGCAACCCGATGCCTGCTTTGATTGCGGGCCGCATACTACGTGGCGCGAGGCTGTAAACAGCGATGCGTGCGGGAATTCGTCCGCGACACCGGCCGTCGGCACCACACGCGAGGCCAGCGACGCTATCATCGAGCGCTGCGTTGAGCTGCTGGCCAGCGGTGGCATCGTCGCCATCAAGGGCCTGGGCGGATTCCATCTATCCTGTGACGCTGCCAACGAGCAGGCGGTGGCCGAGCTGCGCCGTCGCAAGCGTCGCAGCAATAAGCCGCTTGCCGTCATGGTGCGCAGTCTTGCCGATGCCGGGCGCCTGTGCCATATCGACGATGCTGAACGCGATCTGCTCGCCGGCAGTATCCGCCCCATCGTGCTGCTGCGCCGGCGGGCTGTTTGCGGGAACGACGGCGATTCTTCCGACGCCCTCGTACTCGCACCGTCCGTCGCGCGCGACCTGCCCGAGCTTGGCGTTATGCTCCCCTACACCCCGCTTCAGCATCTTCTGCTTGCAGCTGCCGCGTCACACGGTATGCACGCGCTCGTCATGACCAGCGGCAACCTGAGCGAAGAGCCCATCGAGACCGATGACGATCTTGCCTGGGAGCGCCTCGTTGCCGCCGGCATTGCCGACGCGCTGCTCGGCAACGATCGAGCGATTCTCTCGCGCTATGACGATTCCGTGGTGCGCGTGGTCGACGGCGCCGTTATGCCCGTTCGCCGCGCTCGTGGATATGCACCCCAGCCGCTGCCGTTGCCGGCGCTCGACGGCGCTCCGTCCTGCGTACTCGCCTGCGGGCCGCAACAAAAGGCCACGATTGCGCTCACGCGTGAAGGGACGAACGGCGAGGCAACCTGTTTTGTGTCGCAGCATATCGGCGATGTTGAAAACGGCGGGACCTTCGATGCCTGGAACGCCGCGCGCACGCGCTTGGAAGATCTCTTTGACTTGGCGCCCGCCGCCTTGGCCTGCGATTTACACCCCAGCTATCTATCGGGCCAGTGGGCGCGCGAGCAGGCGCGAAAATGCAATCTGCCGCTCGTCGAGGTGCAGCACCATCATGCGCATATCGCGAGCGTAATGGCCGAGGCCATCGCCGCGAGCCAGCTTACAACCGACGCGCGCGTCCTTGGCATCGCCTTTGACGGCACCGGCGCCGGCACCGATGGGACCATTTGGGGCGGCGAGTTTCTTGTTGCCAGCCTTGGCGGCTTTGAGCGCGCCGCGCATTTGCGCACCTGGGCGCTCCCCGGTGGGGCGGCCTCCGTGCGCGACGCCCGCCGCAACGCCTTTGCCCTGCTCAGTGAGCTCGGCCTGCTCGAGCACCCAGGTGCCGCTCGGCTTTTGGACAGCCTCGACGAGCAAACGCGCAGCGTGACAGCCACCATGATCGAGCGCGGCATCAACAGCCCGCGTACCAGCAGCATGGGGCGTCTCTTTGATGCCGCGGCAGCGATTCTGGGCATCTGCGACAAGGCAACCTACGAGGGCGAACCCGCCATAGAACTCGAAGCCGCCGCCTGGCGCGCGCTCGACAACGAAATCGCCCATTTTCCCGACGACAACGCCGGCTATTTCGCATCTGGCCCATCGTGGCTGGACGGCCCCTATGTTCTGGACCAGAAAGCACTCTTTGAGGCACTTTTGGGAGGAATTGAAGCCGGAGCGCCCGCTAACAGGCTCGCACTCGACTTCCATGTCGCCGTCGCGCGCTCCTCGGCGCGCATCGCCAGCGATATCTGCGTGCACGAGGGTATCGACACCGTCGCGCTCTCGGGCGGCGTGTTCATGAACCGACTTCTGCTTCAGCTCCTCGCCCGCGAGCTCAAAAGCGCAGGCCTTACTTTCCTTGTCCCCCACACCGTACCCGTCAATGACGGCTGCATCGCCTACGGTCAGGCGGCGGTCGCAAGCGCTCGTCTTGCGCAGATTGCATCACAGTAGCTCGCCCTCGCACGCCGCCGCGCCCAGCCGTCTCACAGGCGTAACGCGTTTGCCCGCGAACCCCGCGAGCGCTACCATCAATTGATGGATTATTAAGCGCCCATCCAGTGCAAAGCGTATAAAAGGGGAACAATATGTGCCTTGCCGTTCCCGGTAAAGTAGTCAAACGCGACGATGACCTCAAGGCCACCGTCGACATGATGGGCATCGAGCGCCCCGTGTCGCTGCGGCTCGTGCCGACGGCGCAGGTTGGCGACTATATCCTCGTACACGCCGGCTTTGGCATCCAGATCGTCGACGAGCAGGAAGCGCAAGAGACGCTCGAGCTGGTCAACGACATGACCGAACTGGTCGAAGAAGACCAGCTGACCACCAACCCGGCGGAGGCTTACTAGTGGCGCCCGAGCAGCCGGCTCGCTCCGGTATCGACTTCTCGGCATTCCGCGATCCCAAGCTGGCTCGCGAGCTCATCGAGCGCATTCATGAGCTTGCCGGCGACCGCGCCATCAACCTTATGGAAGTCTGCGGCACGCATACCGTGAGTATCGGGCGCTATGGCTTTCGCTCCATTATGCCTGCCGAGCTCAAACTGCTGAGCGGTCCGGGTTGCCCCGTCTGCGTTACCGCCAACCGCGACATCGACCACGCAATCGCGCTCGCCAACATAGACGGCGCCATCATCACCACCTTTGGCGACATGATGCGCGTGCCCGGATCGTCCACCTCGCTCGCTGCGCAAAAAGCGGCAGGGCGTGACATTCGCATCGTCTACTCCCCGCTCGACGCGCTCGACATTGCCGAGCAAAACCCCGATCGCCCGGTCATTTTTATGGGCGTGGGCTTTGAGACCACAACGCCCACCATCGCCGCCGCCATCTTGGAGGCCGAGGCGCGCGGGCTTTTGAACTTTTCGGTCTATTGCGCCCACAAGACCACGCCGCCGGCGTTGCGCGCCATCGCCAACGACCCCGAGACCGCCATCGACGGCTTTATCCTGCCGGGCCACGTCGCCACCATCACGGGCTTAGCCCCCTTTGGTTTTTTGGTCGACGAGTTTAAGACTCCAGGCGTGGTAACGGGATTTGAGCCGGTCGACATCTTGCAGGGTATCTGCATGCTGGTCCAGATGGTTGTTGAGGGGCAGCCCGCAATCGACAACGCCTACCGTCGTGGCGTCAATGCCGACGGCAATCCCGTGGCGCGCCAGCTGGTCGAGCAGGTATTTGAGCCGTGCGATACCACATGGCGTGGATTGGGGCTGATTGCCAACTCGGGCCTTTCCATCCGCCCCGAGTTCTCGCGCTTTGATGCCCATACTCGCTTTGACGTGTCCGTTGAGGCGACGGTCGAGCCGCGCGGGTGCCGCTGCGGCGACGTGCTGCGCGGGGCCATTACGCCGAGCGACTGCCCCCTGTTCGGCCACGCTTGTACGCCCGAACATCCCGTCGGCCCCTGCATGGTGAGCTCCGAGGGCAGCTGCGCGGCGTACTACCGCTACCGTAACTAGTCCGGACGCACCCGCACACTGGCACCACCCACGATTGGAGTTTTCGATATGTCCCATAGCATCACCGACAGCACCGTCCTGTTAGGCCACGGCTCTGGCGGTCAGATGATGAAACGCATCATCGATGAGGTCTTTTTGGATGCCTTTGGGTCGCCCGAGCTGCTCGAAGGCAACGACGCCGGCGTCGCTACGCTGCCCGCGAGCGGGCGCATCGCCATGTCGACCGACAGCTTTGTAGTCTCGCCGCAGTTCTTCCCCGGTGGCAACATCGGCCGCCTCGCTGTATGCGGAACCGTCAACGACGTCGCGACCTCGGGCGCCAACGTGCGCTACCTATCGTGCGGCTTTATCCTCGAAGAGGGCTATCCCATGGATAAGCTCCGCCAGATTGTGCAGACGATGGCCGAGACGGCGCGCGAGGCGGGCGTGTCCATAATCACGGGCGACACTAAGGTGGTCGAGCGCGGCGGGGCCGACGGCGTCTATATCAATACCGCCGGCGTGGGCGAGGTGCCTGCGGGCGTGGCGCTCAGCGGCGCAAACTGCCAGCCCGGCGATGTCATCCTGGTCTCGGGTACACTGGGCGACCACGGCATCGCCATCATGAGCCAACGCGAGGGTCTGGCGTTTTCGAGCACCATCGAAAGCGATGCCGCGCCGCTCAACCACCTGATTGCCGATGTGCTTGCCGCAGCACCCGACACACGCTGCTTCCGCGACCCCACGCGCGGTGGCCTGGCCTCGACGCTCAACGAGTTTGCGCAGGCCAGCGGCGTTGCCATGGAGATCGACGAGAAAGCTGTGCCCGTGCGCCCCGACGTGCAGGCAGCCTGCGAGATGCTCGGCTACGATGTGCTGCAGGTGGCAAACGAGGGCAAGATGGTCGCCGTCGTGCCGGCCGAGCAGGCCGATGCCGCGCTGGCCGCCATGCGCGCCGCCCGCTACGGCGAAAATGCCGCCGTCATCGGTCGCGTGCTGCCACTTGCCGAGGGCACCCGCCCCGTCGTGCGCGTACGTACCGGTTGGGGCTCGACCCGCATCCTCGACATGCTCGTAGGAGAGCAGCTGCCGAGAATTTGCTAACGACAAAGGCTCAGGGCTATTAAAGATATTCAGATTCCAAACATGCCCGGCACGCATGCCCAGTATCATGGGGTGCGTTTTACAACTCAAGCGGCAGGAGCACCCATGGCAGCAGCTTTTTCCCATGTGATCTTTGACCTGGACGGCACCATTCTCAACACGCTCGAGGACCTGGCGGCCGCCGGCAACCATACCTGCGAGGCGCACGGCTGGCCCACGTTTGCCGTTGACGAGTACCGCTACAAGGTGGGAAACGGCATGCTCAAGCTGGTTGAGCGCTTTATGCCCGCCGAGTACGCAGGCGACGGCCGCATGTTTGAGCAGACGCTTGCCGAGTTTAGGGCTTACTACGGCGAGCACAAGGAAGACCACACCGCTCCCTATGCCGGCACGATCGAGATGCTCGACCGCTTGCGCGCCGCGGGCGTTCAGCTTGCCGTGCTCACTAACAAGGACCACGTCTCGGCGGCTTCGCTTATCGAAAAGTATTTTGGTTCCAAGCGCTTTGCGCTGGTGCAGGGCCGTGTCGATGCGTTTCCGCCCAAGCCCGAAGCACCCGTCACGCTGCATGTGATGGAAGAGCTAGGCGCCGACCCGGCGACCACGCTCTACGTAGGCGATTCCAATGTCGATATCCTGACCGGCCACAACGCCGGCCTTAAGAGTGCGGGCGTCAGCTGGGGTTTCCGCGGCCGCGCAGAGCTGGAAGCCACCGGCGCCGACTACGTGGTGGACACCCAGGCAGAGCTCGCAGCGCTGATCCTGGGCGAGTAACGAGCGACACTGCTTAACGCAGCTGCGACAATTCTTCCGCGCGGAAAGCGCATCCCGTTTTGAAGCTCCGGAATGGGATGCGCTTTCCGTTTGAGGCGCATCAGGGAAACCGCATCCCACTTCAGAGCAATATTCCGGGTCGCAGTTTCCGCAACCCACCCCATCCGGAAAATGCGACCCACTATTCGGCCAAAAACCGGGTCGCGGTTTCCCAAGCACTCGGTGCAACGCTGGCACAAGGAGTGTCCCCAACTGCCGGCAGAAAAGGAACGTCCATTACAGTCGAAATTGTCAGCCTGGGACCATCTCGGGCTACGATTGAGGCGCGCCCAGAACGGGCCGCCGACCGGGCGCCCGCGC
>USMH01000044.1 GCA_900555745.1 uncultured Collinsella sp. | reverse complement strand
TCGATGCGCGACGTGACGCCCGAGGCGACGCGTGCCGTCTGCGACCGCGATGTGCTGGGTATTGCAGAGGCAATCCGTGCGTACTCCATGACCAAGACGCGCCGCGCTATGCTCTCGCGCGCCGTGTGCATGCAGCGTGGGCATACGCTTGTCATCAACTTTCCGGGATCCACGAAAGCGGCCCGCGAAAGCTGGGAGGCCGTGAGCGATCAGCTGGAGCATGCGGCCCAAATGACGGCGGGCGGCGGACATACCAAATAAGCGGTTTACCTACGGCGGGGCGACCTGAACGGCTGCTCCGCCTTTGTTTTCCGCCGAAGCGACGCCGAGGTGCACGGCAACTCGAAACTATATTCTCTAGCGAGAATAATTTCTCATTATCATTATTCGCGCGGAAGTATAATCTAGTAACAGAATAAAGCCTGCGGCGGGGTGCCCGGGCATAGCGTTCGAAAGGGTTGAATATGTTCGATATGGTTTCACGCCGCGGTTTTGTCTCGCTTTCTGCTGCCGCTGCCGCCGGCCTTGGCCTTGCCGGCTGCTCGGGCAACAAGACGTCCGAGCCCGCTGGTTCCGATGCCGGCTCCGTCAAGTCTTCCTCTAAGAAGAAGGCTGTCGAGCTGCAGGTCTTTGCCGCTAACTCGCTCGAGAAAGCTCTGCCCGAGGTTCAGGAGCTCTACACCGAGCAGACCGGCACCACGTTTGCCGACACGCAGTTTAAGGCGTCTGGCGACCTTGTCGAGCAGATGCGCGCCGGTGCCGCCGTCGACGTGCTCATCACGGCCTCCAAGGGCACCATGGACGACGCCGAAGCCGCCGAGCTCGTCGATGCCGACACGCGTGAGGACATGTTCGTCAACGACCTCGTGATCATTCGCGCCGAGGGCTCCGATACTAAGGTCGAGGCCATCGCCGACGTCGCGAATCTGGACGGTAAGATTGCCATCGGCGACGCCAAGACCGTCCCCGCCGGCAAGTACGCCAACCAGGCGCTGGCTTCCGTGGGCCTCTATACCGGTACCGAGGGCGACGACGGCGAGTACGCGCCCGAGCTCGCCGACAAGGTAGTCCTGGCCGACAAGGTCGGCACCGCTGCGTCTTACGTCTCTACAGGCGACTGCGTGGCGGGTTTTGTCTACAGCTCCGATATCTTCCGCTACGACGGCATCGAGGAGGCCTTCGTGTGTCCTGAGGATTCGCACAAGCCCATCGTGTACCCGGGTGCTGTCGCCGATGGCTCCGAGCACGCCGACGAGGCCAAGGCGTTTATCGACTTTTGCCTGTCCAACAAGAAGGCTCAGAAGATTTGGGCTAAGTACGGCTTTGAGCTTTCCGCGTAGTGCGGCTTGGCGCGATAATTCCATCGTTTTGTGTTTCACTCCGTCCTTGTATTCGCTTGGAGCTTTTCGTGCTTAATAGATTTCGCATGCTTGTCGCCTGTGCTTTGATCTTCGCGCTTTGCTGGGTGCCGGGATTTGCGTTTGCTGGGGACGCTGAGGATGGGTCCCAGGTTGCTGCGACCGCTCATGGGCTTTCCTATGGGATCGAGGGTTTTGAGCGGTTGGCCAAGGGGACCGCTCGTGCCATGGAGGGCCAGCCTGAGGGCTACCGGTTTCCCGTTGACGAGGACGTGGACCTTGTAGTGGCGCCTGCTGCCGATCGCGTTGTGGTGTGGATATCGCCCAAGGCGGTCGAGAAGTATGGGTTGGATCCGCAGGATAACGAGTGCGTATCGGGTCTCAAGGCCCTCGTCTGTAAGCTCGACAGCGCAAACTGCATGGGAGGTGCGCAGCTAGGGGACGTGAATCTTCCTTGGTATGTCACGGCGGAAACAACGTTTGATGCCGGTGGGTATACCTATGGCTTTGACGAGCGCGGTGCGGATGGGGACCGCTATGTGGTGATTGCATCAGCCTCGGGTGATGCCAAGGGCGGCGCGCGTTGGCTTGATAGCGCTCAAATGGTAGAGGCGTCGTCTGTCATGTTGCGGGATGAGCAAGGGCCCTTGACCTCTCTGGTCTCCTTTTTGGGCGACATCGACTATCGCCCGTTTTGGGTGTCCATTAAAACGAGCGGCCTTGCCCTGGTGATCTCCCTTGCGCTGGGCCTGTTCGCCGCGTGGAAGACTATGGGTACCTCGAGTCGCATCAAGGGCCTGCTCGACTCGGTCTTTACCATCCCCATGGTGTTGCCGCCCACGGTCTGCGGCTTTTTGCTGCTTATGCTGTTTGGTCGCTCGACCGGGGTGGGCCAGTGGCTGATTGCGCACGGCGTCTCGATTGTCTTTACGTGGCCGGCGGCGGTGATCTCTGCCGTGGTGGTATCGTTCCCCCTGGTCTACCGTACGGCGCTCGGCGCCTTTGAGAGCCTCGACACGCAGATGCTTGACGCCGCGCGTACCCTGGGATGGTCCGAGCGTCGCATCTTTGCCAAGCTTATGATGCCGCTTGGGTGGCCTTCTATTGCCGCTGGTACGGTCCTCGCCTTTGCCCGCGCGATGGGAGAGTTTGGCTGCACGCTGTTCTTTGCGGGCAACTACGCCGGCATTACGCAGACCATCCCCATTGCGATTTACTTTGAGTGGATGGGCGGCAACACCTCGGTGGCCCTCTTTTGGGTCGCCGTTGTGATTGCGTTCAGTTTCCTGGTCATCCTATTCATCAACATGTACACGGCGCATTCGCAAAAGTATCGCGAGCGGGGCCTTTCCCGTGCGGAGCGCAAGCGGATCAAAGATCTTGCCGGACAGGGCGATTCGCTCGACCCGGCGGGCGGCGATGCCTTGCGTATCGATCGCGAGGCGCTGGCCGAGCTCATGCGCGATGATGCCGCTTTGCAGGGAGGTCGATAGGCCATGTCGCTCGTTCTGGATATCAAAAAGCGCTATCCCGGGTTTATGCTCGACATGCAGCTTGAGGCCGGCGAGGATCGTGTGGCGCTGCTCGGTGCCTCGGGTTGCGGCAAGAGCTGTACGCTGCGCTGCATCGCCGGCGTGGAGACGCCCGACGAGGGCAAGATCGTCGTCAACGGCGTGACCTTTTTTGACTCGGCGGCGGGCATCAACCTGTCGCCCCAGGAGCGAAAATGCGCCCTGCTGTTCCAAAACTATCAGCCGTTTCCCAACATGACGGTGGCCGATAACGTATGCGCCGGTGTAAAGGATGCGGGCGACGCCGCCGCGCGCAAAAAGCTCGCCGAGCGCTATCTGGGCATTTTCGGTCTGTCCGATTTTGCCGACCGCTATCCCGCGCGACTCTCGGGCGGTCAGCAACAACGTGTGGCGCTTGCCCGCATGGTGGCGGCGCATCCGGGCATTTTTATGTTCGACGAGCCCATGAGCGCACTCGATTCCTATCTTAAGAGCGCCCTCGAACAGAACATGCTCGACCTGTTCGATGTATGCAACCGCACCGTGCTCTACGTGAGCCACGACATCGACGAAGCGTGCCGCCTGTGCGGGCGCATCTGCGTGATGCACGACGGGCATGTGGAGGAGATCGGCTCCGTCGAGGACGTGGTCCGCCGTCCGCAGACGCTGGCGGCACTGCGCCTGACGGGCTGCAAGAACACAAGCCGGGCGCGCAAGATCGGCGACGAAGAAGTTGAGGCCCTCGACTGGGGCATGACCTTTAACGTGGGTCGCGAGGTTCCCGATAATGCAGCGTACCTGGGCATTCGCGCAAGCTACTTCCATGTTGACAATCGCGCGGAGCGGGGACGCAACAGCTATGATTTGCACGTGGCCCGTGTGAGCGATTCGCGCTTTGAGCGGCTGGTGCTGCTGGACGTGCCGCGTGCTGATGCGCCCACGCGTTTGCAGTGGAAGGTGAATAAGGTGAGTGTACCCGTGGAAGAGCTGCCGCAGGCGGGTGAGACTCTGCGCATGCATTTTGATGCAAGCAGGATTCATCTCGTTTGCCGATAATGCGGGGGCGATGCGGTCGAGGAGGTAGTCCTCGACCGCTTTGTTTTCACTTCGCCGTTCGCCGATTTCTACATGACTAAACCTTATCTGTCTGATAATTAATTATCAGACAGTGAGATGCTCACATCTCGACGCTGTCGTACGCATGTCGGCGGTGTTCGTCTGGACGACAACCGTTGATATAGTTACCTTCGACGAGAAAAGGAGGGCGCGCTGATGCCGCAGAAGACATATTCGCGTCGCGTTGCGGCGCGCGCCCTGTATATGGCTCGGAGCCGCATATGAGCAGGTATGTTCACGGCTCCGGGAGAGACGACGCGCAACTAAATAATCGACCGCAAAGCAGGTTCCCCAAAATTCCGGGTTTAGGCGCGGCTGGGTTTTCGCCACCCACCGTGCAGCAATACCGTAGCTATTCATTTTTGGTTCGAGAGGGGAACCACCATGGCTGAAGAATTCGATTTCCATCCGATGTGGGAGGGCCTCGGCATGAATCTTGCCGACCACGACATGCTGCTGGGCGCCGTGGGCCAGATGTACGGCGATATGTTCCTGACGCAGAACAATCGCCCCAAGTCCACGTCTTACCTGGATTTTGTCGCCACCAACATCCACAGCGGCCGAATTAAGGAGATGCTCGACAAGAAGGAGGCCGGCGAGGCCACCAAGATTGTTGGCAGCTTCTGCGTCTACGTGCCCGAGGAGATTGTGCTCGCCTGCGACGGTATCCCCGTGGGTCTGTGCTCGGGTGCCGATTGGGCAACCGATAAGGTCGAGGAGCACCTGCCGCGCAACACCTGCCCGCTCATCAAGAGCTTTGCCGGCTTTAAGCTGGGCGAGGTCTGCCCCTACATTGAGTCGAGCGACTTGGTGGTGGGCGAGAACACCTGCGACGGCAAGAAGAAAGCCTACGAGTTCTTTGCCACGCAAAAGAACATGTACGTCATGGATATTCCCAACGTACACGACGAGTCGACGCTCGTGACCTGGAAGGCCGAGGTCAAGAAGCTCGCCGCCAAGATCGAGGAAGAGTGTGGCGTCAAGATTACGCCCGAGCGTCTGAAGGCCGCCATCCACGCCGTCAATGAGAAGCGTCGCGCCCTGCAGCGCCTCGCTGCCACGCGCGCTGCCGACCCAGCGCCCATCAGCGGTCTCGACAGCCTGCTGACCGTTCAGGCCGCCTTTATGGATGACACGCCGCGTCTGACCGGAGCCATTAACGATATGGCGGCTGAGTGCGAGCAGCGTGTCGAGGCCGGCGAGGGCGTGGCGCCCAAGGGGACCAAGCGCATCCTGTACACCGGTACGCCCATGGCCGTGCCCAACTGGAAGCTGTTCAACCTCATCGAGAAGGCCGGTGGCGTCGTGGTGGGCGAGGAGTCCTGCACGGGCTCGCGCTACTACAAGGACCTGGTCGATGAGTCCGGTGAGACGGTTGACGAGATGCTCGACGCCATCGCCGAGCGCTACTTTAAGATCAACTGCGCCGTCTTTACGCCCAACGACCAGCGTATGAAGGACATTGTCCAGATGGCCAAGGACCTGCATGCCGACGGCATCGTCGACGTGGCCTTGCAGTTCTGCACGCTCTACGAGATGGAGTCGTTTGCCGTGGAGAAGGCCGCCGAAGAGGCCGGCATCCCGTTTATGCACATCACGACCGACTACGCCGGCGAGGATGCAGGCCAACTGCAAACCAGGATTGAGGCTTTCTTGGAAACCATTTAGGGCTATCCGGTCCAGCGGCTTCCCCAAGCACCCGATCTTGCCGTTCAAACCATCGCTTGCATACCAAAGTACGCGGCGCTCCTCTTTCACGGCAACCTCGGGCACCTGGGAAAGCCGTTTCCTTGGTTGGTTAAAAGGTTTGTTAAGGAGTTATATGTCGGAAAATATTGAGCAGCCGTTGCCGTCCACGTTTGAGGAGTTCAACGAGCAACGCAAGGCGGCGTTTATTCGCGTCAAGGATTATAAGCAGGCGGGTAATCGCCTGGTCGGTTTTCTGTGCAGCTACACGCCGCTCGAGATTATCGATGCCGCGGGGGCTGCGAGCGTGGCGCTGTGCGGCACGTCCGACGAGGTGATTCCCGAGGCCGAGAAGGTGCTGCCGGCAAACCTGTGCCCGCTCATCAAGTCTACGTATGGTTTTGCCTATTCGCAAAAGTGCCCGTTTACGTACTTTAGCGACATGATCATCGGCGAGACCACCTGCGACGGCAAGAAGAAGATGTACGAGCTACTCAACGAGCTCAAGCGCACGCACATTCTGCATCTTCCGCAGGGTCGCGATCGCGCCTACGAGCGTGAAGGCTGGTACGAGGAGTGCCGCCTGCTCAAGGAGGAGCTCGAGGGCTTCTACGGCATCACGATTACCGACGATGACCTGCGTGCTGCCGTCCGTCGTCGCAACCGCTTGCGTGCGGCCCAGCTCGAGATGTTTGCGCTGCAGGCCAACCAGCCGGCGGCCATGAGCGGCATCGACCTGATGAGCACTATGTTTGCCGGTACGTTCAGCTTTGATATCGAGGCCTATACGCAGCAGCTGGAGCAAAAGGTCGCCAAGCTGCGCGAGGCCTACGACGCGGGCGAGCGCCCGGTTGCGGCGGACGCCAAGCGCATTCTGATCACCGGTTGCCCGGTGGGCGGTGTGATCAACAAGATCGGCCGCACCATCGAGTCCAACGGCGGCTTGGTCGTGTGCATGGACGACTGCTCGGGTGAGCGCACGGCGGCTATGATGATCGACCCGGACGCGCCCGACATTCTGCGCGCCATCGCCGACCGCTACCTGGATATCAACTGCTCGGTCATGACGCCTAACGACGGCCGCATGGAGAACACACTGACCATGTGCGAGAAGTACCATGTCGATGGCGTGGTAGAGAGCGTGCTACAGGCCTGCCACACCTTCAACGTTGAGAGCGCGCGCATGCAGGAGGCCGTCGAGGGTGCGGGTATTCCGTATATGAAGATCGAGACCGACTACAGCAACGGTGACATGGGCCAGATCGAGACGCGCATCGCCGCCTTCATCGAAACCCTGTAGGACAAATGCGGCAAAGGGATAGTTGCTTTGCCGCATAGAAGGAGGATGCCGTGGTTGGCATTGGTATCGACATAGGCTCGACGGCCGCGAAGGCTGCAGTGGTGGAGACGGACGGCGCCATTGCGTGGACCTGCGTCATGCCGACGGGGTATTCGTCGGTCGATGCGGCCGAGCGCTTGCGCGGCGAGCTCGCTTCAGCCGACTATGACGTGGCTGCCGACGACGTGCGCGTGATCGCGACCGGCTACGGCCGTGTCGCCGTGCCCTATGCGCACAAGGTCGTGACCGAGATCACCTGCCACGGCACCGGTGCCGTGCGCCTGTTTGGCGATCACGGCACGGTGATTGACGTGG
>USMH01000043.1 GCA_900555745.1 uncultured Collinsella sp. | reverse complement strand
GTCTATGGGACCGAACAGGTCGAGGGCGCCTATGACGTATGCGTGACGTGCCCGGGCATCTCGGAGTTCTCGGGCTTCTTTAAGGCTGGGCGCGAGCATGCCGCCCAGATTATGGGTGAGCCCGAGTTTGCCTATCGCCTGTCGCCCGATAACTGGATTGCCATCACGGGCACCAACGGCAAGACGACCACCACGTCGCTGACTGATTATCTGCTTAAGGCTGCCGGCGAGGCCAGCGTTGCTGTCGGCAACATCGGCGAGCCGCCGGTCAACGAGATTGACGGCCGAGCCCACAACGAGTGGTTTGTGGCTGAGCTCTCGAGCTATCAGATTGCTACGACAACCGAGCTCCACCCCCGCGTGGCGGTGCTGCTCAACATCACTCCCGACCACTTGGGCTGGCATAAGAGCCATAAGAACTATGCGCTTGCCAAGATCAAACTGTTTGACAATATGGTCGATGACGATCTGGTGGTTGTCGACGTCGAAGACGCCGGCATTCACGAGTTCGATGAGTACATCTACACGCCGGGTCGTCGCATCTGCAAGGTTGCCTTTGACGAGCCTGAGGGCGAGGATGCCGCCTTTGTGCGCGATGGCAAGATGATCGTGCGTCTGAAGGGTGTCGAGACCCCGCTCATCGCTACATCCGAGCTCAAGATCTCGGGCCATCACAATGTTATCAATGCCCTGTGCGCTGCCACGGCTGCCTTGGCAGTCGGTGCCGATGTCGACGGTGTCTGCCGCGGTCTGGCCTCGTTCCAGCCGCTCGAGCACCGCGTGGAGCCGTGTGGCGAGATTGACGGCGTGCGCTACGTCAACGATTCCAAGGCGACTAACACCGATGCGGTCGAGAAGGCACTGACGGCATTTCCCGATGACGACGTGATCTTGCTGCTCGGCGGCCACGATAAGGGCACTCCGCTCACGGACTTCGCGCGCGTCGTTATGGACAACGTGCGCTCGGTCGTCTGCTTTGGCGATGCGCGCGAGCGCTTCACCGCCGCTATGGACGAGGCTGATGTCGATGGCGATGTGGATATCGCCCAGGCGGATGACCTGCGCGACGCCGTGGACGTTGCCCGTTCGCTTTCGAGCCGTGGTGACGTGATCTTACTTTCTCCTGCCTGCTCTTCGTTCGATGAGTTCTCGGGCTATGAGGAGCGCGGCCGCGTGTTTAAGGACTACGTGGCTCAGCTTGCCGCTACAGCGAAATCACAAATGGAATAGGGGTTGCGGTGAGAGAGGAGAGCCCCCGACAAGGTATGAGGAGGCCCGACTCGGACCGTGCTTCCTCACGTCGCACCACACCGCGTTCCAGCCGCGGCGGGCAGTCGTTTAGCGAACGCTATATTGCCGGCGTTCCCGCCCGTATCATGCGCCCCCGTTTGATATTCATGGCCTGCTTGTTTACCTTGGTATGCTTTGGCCTGCTGATGGTGTACTCGGCGTCTTCGGTCGAGGCGCTGCACGAGAATGGCTCGGCGACGTTTTTTCTGGGTCGACAGGCCGCGTTTGCCGTGGTCGGTGTTCTGGCGCTGATTGCCATCGTGCGCGTTTTGCCGGACAGCTGGTTTGGGGAGGATGTGCTCAGGATCTTCCTTATCGGCATGATAGGGCTACTGCTTCTGGTGTTCTTGGTGGGCAGCGGCAGCCGCGGCGCCACGCGCTGGCTCAACATCGCCGGTATTCAGTTCCAGCCTTCCGAGTTTTTAAAGCCATTTGCCATTGCGTATTCGGCCATCATGCTTGATCGCTTCTTTTCGCCCGGTGGCAACATCAACGAATTCCTTCGCAGGATGGGCATCTACCTGGGCATTTCGCTCTTTCTGATCTTTATCCAGCCCGATTTCGGTACTGTCCTGATCATCCTGTTGACCCTCATGTGCATGGCGTTGTTTGCGGGTCTCGACCCCAGATTTATCATCGGCGTGCTAATCTTCGGCATTCTCGTGATCGTGATTGCGCTTGTCGCAGAGCCATACCGTATGGTGCGTATTCAGGTTGCCTTGAACCCTTGGGCCGACGAGTATGGTGACGGCTATCAGGCCACGCTTGCCATCATGGCCTTTGCCTCGGGCGGTCTGTTCGGCCGTGGCATCGGCAACTCAACCATGAAGTACTCGTATCTGCCCGAGGCACACAACGACTACATCTTGGCCATCATTGGCGAGGAAGTCGGTTTTGTCGGAACCGTGCTGTTCTTCTTGGTGTTTGCGATGCTGATCTACTCGGCGTTTCGCATTGCCGAGCAGGCGACCGATCGTCGGGGCGCGCTCATGGCGTCTGGCTCCGCGGTCATTCTCGCAGTGCAGTTTTTGATTAACGCGCTGGGCATCCTCAACGTGTTTCCCATGACGGGCAAACCGTTGCCGTTTATTAGCTACGGCGGTTCGTCGATTATTGTGTCGCTTATGCTCGCTGGTCTGATCCTGCGCGTTTCGTACGAGAGCGCCCGCCGCGATGAGTATGACCGCCGCCGTGAGAGCTTTGCCGTTATGGATGAGAGAACCGCCGGCGTGCCCCACGTGCGCGGCGAGCGATCTTCGCGTAACGGTTTTACCGTCCTGGATGGCTCTGCGACCGGCCCCGCAGCCCGCCCGCGTCAGCGAACGGCGCCGCAAGGTCGTCCTCAGCGCCCCACTCCTCGCAATGCGGGCGGCGGATATAATCGAATCGATTTGAATTCAGACCCGTCGGCGCGTCTGCGTACCGACGGCCAGGGACCGCGTGTACGAAGGGACTACCATGACCGATAAAATGACCGTTGCTATTGCAGCCGGCGGCACGGCAGGGCACATCAACCCCGCGCTCGCCTTGGCCGAAGAGCTCCGTGACCGTGGCCACCACGTTGTGTTCGTGGGCCAGTCGCGCAAGCTCGAGGGTCGTCTGGTCCCCGAGGCTGGGTTTGATTTTGTGCCCATTACGGTCACGGGCTTCGACCGCTCCCGTCCTTGGACGGCGCTGACCTCGCTGTGGCGTGTCAACAAAGCCAAGCGTGCGCTCGCCAGTCATTTCTCAAAGGTCGGCAAGCCCGATGCCGCCATTGGTTTTGGTGCCTATGTCGAGGTTCCGCTGCTGGGGTGGTGCAAGGGCGCGGGCGTTCCGTATCTGCTGCATGAGCAGAACTCTGTTCCGGGCCTGGCCAACAAGATGATGAGCTCCCACGCCGCCCGCGTGTGTATCTCGGTGCCGGCAGCGCGTTCGGTCTTTGAGCGCGAAGGTGACCCTGGCCACGTGCTCATGACCGGCAACCCCGTACGTCGCTCGGTAATCGAGGGCGATCGCGCTCGCGGCCGCAAGGCACTTGGCGTTCCCGAGGACGCTACGCTGCTGCTCGTCTTTGGCGGTTCACTTGGCGCCCAGCACCTCAACGAGCGCGTGGCTTCGCTCAAAAACGAGCTGCTTTCGCGCAAGAACCTCTATGTGTTGCATTCGACGGGTGCCGACGGCTTTGAGGAGACCGAGCGCGCTTTGGCGCTGACGCCCGAGGAGACGAAGCGTTACCGCGTCCAGCCTTACATCGACAACATGGGCGATATGCTGGCTGCTGCCGATTTGGTGCTCTCGCGTTCGGGCGCATCGAGCGTGGCCGAGATCGCTGCGCTCGCCGTGCCCTCGATGCTCGTGCCGTATCCGCATGCGACGGCCGACCACCAAACCACCAATGCCCGTTATCTGGTCGACGCCGGGGCCGGCGTGCTCTGCGCCGATGCCGATATCGACGGTTCTGCCTTTGCCGATGAACTGCTGCACCTGGTCGATGACGCGGCGGCGCGCGACGCCATGCGTCAGGCGGCGCGTGGTCTGGCTCAGGATAGGGCCGCCGCTCTTCTGGCGGATGCGGTAGAGGGTTTGCGTTAGTTAGACGGGATATCGTCGGTCGCCCTCGCGCTGATGCGGTAGGTGCGGTACAGTTAACGGGTTACAGGCAGTGTTTACGCAAGGAGTACACGAGCACATGGCTGATTCCCAGACTGCAACCTCCGCGCCCGAGTTTAAGAGCGCCCACTTTATCGGTATCGGCGGCGCCGGCATGAGCGGCATCGCCCTCGTTCTGCACGAGCGCGGTTATGCCGTTACCGGCTCCGACCTTAAGACGTCACGTTATATCCGCCAGCTTACCCGCGCTGGTGTGAAGGTGCATGTGGGCCATGAGGCCGCCACGATCGACGAGGTCAAGCCCGACGTGGTTGTTGTCTCCACCGCTATTCCGGAGTCCAACCCTGAACTCGTGCGCGCTCGCGAGCTTGGTATTCCCGTGTGGCCCCGTGCCAAGATGCTCTCTGCTTTGGGCCACGGCTACACCACCGTCGCTGTTGCCGGCACGCATGGCAAGACCACCACGTCTTCGATGTGCGCCACCATGCTCGACCGCATGGGTCTGGATCCGAGCTTCCTGATCGGTGGCATCGTCGAGGGCTATGACACGAACGGCAAGAACGGCTCGGGCGACTACTTTGTCGCCGAGGCCGACGAGTCCGACAGTTCCTTCCTGTTCCTGAACCCCAACGTGGTCATTGTGACCAACGTCGAGGCCGACCACCTCGATCACTACTCGGGTATCGAGGAGATCGAGGCGACTTTCGCCAAATTCATGAGCCTGGTGGGCGAGGACGGCACCGTCATCGTCTGCGGTGAGGACCCGCATCTGGTCGAGCTCGCCAAGTCGACGGGCCGTCACGTGCTTTCCTACGGCTTTGCCGAGAGCAACGACATCGTCTGCATGCACCCGGATGTCAAGGGCATCCAGAGTGACTTTATCGTTCGCTTTGAGGACGGCACTGAGCACGCTGTGGAGATCAAGAGTAATCCCGGTCGCCACAACATGCTCAACGCCACGGCGGTGCTCACCGTCGCCCATGTCCTGGGCCTTGACATCGACGCCGCCGCCAAGGCGCTTTCGAGCTTTGAGGGCGTCCGTCGTCGCTTTACCCACGTGGGCGATATCGATGGCATCACCGTGGTCGATGATTACGGCCATCACCCCACCGAGATCAAGGCGACGCTTGCTGCCGCTTCGTCGCTGGGCTACAAGCACGTCGACGTCGTGTTCCAGCCGCACCGCTATTCGCGCCTGCAGGCCCTGTGCGACGACTTTGCCGATGCATTTGCCAATGCCGATAAACTGCTGCTGATTGATGTGTTCTCGGCTGGCGAGATGCCCATTCCGGGTGTTACCTCTAAGATGCTCGCCGATACCGTGCGCGCCAAGCATCCTGGCAAGGAGGTCGTGTACTGCTCCAGCCGTCTTGAGCTCAATCAGGAGCTCGAGCAGATGGTGGGCGAGGGCGACTTGCTGCTCACTATGGGTGCCGGTGACGTTACGACCGTCGGCCCCGAGTTTATCGAGTATTTGACTGCCAAGAAAGACGCTTAAGTCTAATGGGTCTGTTTAACGCCGTCATGGCGCTCTCGGGCATGATCGACACGGATGTGATCGAGGACGAGCGCCTTGCGCGTCATACGAGCTATCGTATCGGCGGCAAGGCCGACCTCTTTGTGACGTGCCATAGCTATCATGCCCTCCGCCGCGCCGTGGCGGTGCTCGATCGCGAGCAGGTGCCGTGGGTCATCATCGGCAAGGGCTCCAATCTGCTGGTTGCCGATGGCGGTTATCGCGGTGCCGTCATTTCGCTCGGACGTGAGTTTCAGCGCACGGTTGTTGCCGATGACGGTTGTACGCTGACGGTCGGTGCGGGCGTGATGTTTGCGCGTCTGGTCAACGATGCCCTGTCGCGTAGCCTCTCGGGCCTTGAGTTTGCCGTTGGCATCCCTGGCTCGGTCGGCGGCGCGATATCTATGAATGCAGGCACACGGACCGAGTGGATTGGCTCGCTGGTTGAGGATGTCGTAACGTTTGACCCGGCATCCGGTATCAAGCATTATGCGGGGTCCGAGATCATTTGGGGCTACCGAGAATGTAGCCTTCCCCGCAATGAGATCATCCTCGAGTGCGTGCTTAAGCTTAAACCGGCGCCCAAGGTCGACATTCGCGAGCGCATGGAGCGGTACCTGACGAGGCGCAAGCGTACGCAGCCCATGGGTCGCGCATCCTGCGGGTCGGTCTTTCGCAACCCGCCCGATGCGAGTGTGGGCAAGCTTATCGAGGATTGTGGATTAAAGGGTTTTTCGATTGGCGGTGCGGAAGTTTCGCCCGTTCACGCTAATTTTATCGTTAATAACGGAACTGCCTCGGCCGATGACGTTGCCGCGGTTATCAGACATGTGCACGGAAAGGTGAGGGAGGCGTATGGCATCGAGCTCAGACCGGAAGTTAAATTCCTCGGCTTCTAGAGCATCGAAACCCACCTTCCGCCGCGCCGGAGGGCGTTCCGGCGCGCCTGCCAAACCTCAACGCAATACCATCGCGCACTCTAAGTCTGTCGGGCATGCTCGACAGACCAGTCGTCCGGTTGTCGGCTCGCAGCTCGGCAATCGTCCGGCCGCAAAAAAGTCCTCGCGTCCCTCGGTGACGTCAAAGCCTGTTATGGGCGCCAAGCCTGCCCGTCCTATGGCAACTCCTAAGCCCTCGACGGGAGCTAAAGCGGCGCGTCCGGGTCGCACACTGGGCGCATCGAAACCGCGCTCGCTGACATCGGTGCCGGCTACCGCCAAGAAGCCTTCGGGTAAAAAAGGCGTCAACCCGTTGTCTTCACTTAGGGCGATGGCAAATAAAACATCAGACGCCGCTTCTGTCGTTACAGGCAAAGGCAAAATCGTGGGCGGCGTTCTGGCCGTCTTGGCCGTGCTCGTCGTCGTTGCCGTCGTGGTGATCAACTCTGGATTGTTTACCGCCACTGATATTCAGATTCAAGGCAGCGAGCATGTGACGAAGCACGATGCTATCCAGCTGATCGATTTGCCCGAGGGAACGTCGCTTTTTAACGTCGATCCTGACCAGATTACCGAGGACCTCAAGCAGAACCCGTGGGTGTCGGGCGTGGATGTCCAGCGTCAGTTCCCGCATACGCTCATCATTACGCCGATGGAGCGCAAGGTCATCGCAATTGCCTATATCAGCTCCGATGACCTTGCCTGGGCCATCGGGGATGATGACACCTGGATCGCCCCGCTGTCGACGTCGGTCGAAGTGGATGACCAGGGCAACGTCATCACGACGGGGCAGGGCTCAAATACCCTGACCGGCATTGATGCCGCGCTGGCGCTCGCTAAGCACTATGGCGCGGTGTTGTTGACTGATGTCTCGGCGGATGTCGCTCCGGTTTCCGGCCAGGCGGTGAGCTCCAAGGCCGTTAAGGCTGGCTTGGATTATGTGCGTGGTTTTTCGAGCGAGTTCTTGGGACAAGTCAAGGATATTTCCACGCCTTCGGTCGAAGCCATCTCGGCAAACCTCAATAACGGCATTGAGGTGTCGCTGGGTGATTCGAACGATATCGTCAAGAAGGAGCGCGTAGTCACCAAGCTGCTTTCGCAGGTAGAGGGCGTAACGTATATCAATGTGCGCTCTCCGGGTAACTATACAT
>USMH01000042.1 GCA_900555745.1 uncultured Collinsella sp. | reverse complement strand
AACAATGTGAGTGAAATATGAATCTCGATGGATACGCCCGCAGCCGTGTATACTAAACAGCTGTGTGTAACCAGGGGAGTATTCTGGCTGGACAAAATGCCTGCTTAATAGGGTTGTCAGGTAGTTCAGGCGAAATACAAGGCTGGGGAGCACGTCGTGTAAGTAGTGGTCCTCTAGGGGCGTACGCTCGGTGGTGTACGCATTGTCCCAAGACCACGCGAGAGTTGGGATCATATCTTGATCAGCATGATTCTCGGCCGCAAGATTGGCATGACCCAGGTTTGGGACGAGGACGACAACGTCGTTCCCGTCACGGTCATCCAGGCTGGCCCCTGCGCTGTCTCGCAGGTTAAAACTCAGGCAACCGACGGCTATGACGCCGTCCAGATCGGTTTCGGCGACATCAAGGCCAAGAACGTGAACAAGCCCATGGCTGGTCACTTCGCTAAGGCTGGCGTCGAGCCTGTCCGCTTCCTTCGTGAGGTCCGCGTCGAGAACGGCGAGGAGCACAAGGTCGGCGAGGTCGTTACCGTCGCTGATTTCGCTGATGTCGAGAAGGTCGACGTCATCGGTACCTCCAAGGGTAAGGGCTTCCAGGGTCGCATCAAGCGCTGGGGTCAGCGCCGCGGTCCTATGACGCATGGTTCTCACTTCCAGCGTCACCCCGGTTCTATCGGTCAGTGCGCCTATCCTGCGCGCGTCCTCAAGGGCGTCAAGATGGCCGGTCACATGGGTAACGAGCGCGTTACCGTCAAGAACCTTTCCGTTGTCCGCATCGATGCCGAGCAGAACCTCATCTTGGTCAAGGGCGCTGTCCCGGGTGCCAAGAATGGTCTCGTCGCCATCCGTATGGCCTAAGGGCCCAGCCCATTTAGCCCAGCGTCATACCAAGGAGAACACTTAAATGGCAAAGTTTGAAGTAAAGAACAGCGAGGGCAAGAAGGTCGCCGAGGCCGAGCTCGCCGCTGAGGTGTACGGCATAGAGCCGAACATCCACGTTATGCACCACATCGTCAAGTGCCAGATGGCCTCTTGGCGTCAGGGCACCCAGTCTGCTAAGGGTCGCTCTGAGGTTTCCGGTGGCGGCAAGAAGCCTTGGCGTCAGAAGGGCACCGGCCGTGCCCGCCAGGGTTCCATCCGTGCTGCCCAGTGGCGTCACGGTGGCGTTGTCTTCGCCCCCAAGCCCCGTTCCTACGCTAAGCGTATGAACAACAAGGAGGTCAAGCTGGCTATGCGCTCCGCGCTGTCCGCCAAGCTGGCCGATGGCGAGCTCGTGCTCGTCGACGACTACGGCTTCGAGAAGCCTTCCACCAAGGCTGCCGTCGCCATGCTCAAGGCTCTCGGCCTTGAGGGTAAGCGTCTGACCATCATCGTTCGCGATGAGGACGTCAACGCCTACCTGTCGTTCCGCAACATTCCCAAGACGTTCATCATCACTGCCGACGAGGCCAACACCTACGATCTCGTCAACAACAACGCTGTGCTGATGCCCGCCGACATCGCCGCTCACTTCGGGGAGGTGCTTGCATAAATGACCGCCCACGAGATCATCATCCGTCCGATCGTGTCCGAGCGTTCCTTCTCCGGCATGGAGCAGAACAAGTACACGTTCGAGGTCGCCAAGGATGCTAACAAGTATCAGATCAAGGACGCTGTCGAGGAGATCTTCGGCGTCAAGGTCGTTCGCGTGAACACTCTGACGGTCAAGCCCAAGACCAAGCGCGTGCGCTATGTCGCCGGCAAGACCCGTTCTTGGAAGAAGGCCATCGTCACGCTGGCCGAGGGCGACACCATCGAGGTCTTTGGCAACCAGGCCTAAGACTCGCTGCTGTTGAGTGAGCTCATGCCTCCCAAATAGGGGAGGCGAGAGCTCAAGGTTTTGGGCGTATAAAATGGACACGCCCGGAACCGTGTATACGTCCGGTGTCATCGCACCCGAGGCAGAACCTCGAATCCCTGTCTGCGATGGCTAACGGATTCCTATTGAAAGGGATTGTAATGGCTGTAAAGCACCTTAAGCCGACCTCCGCTGGTAGGCGTTGGCAGACGATCTCCGACTTCTCCGAGATCACCTGCACCAAGCCCGAGAAGTCTCTTCTCGAGCCCCTGCCCAAGAAGGCCGGTCGTAACAACAACGGCCGCATCACCACCCGCCACCAGGGCGGCGGCGTGAAGCGTCGTTACCGCGTGATCGACTTCAAGCGCAACAAGGACGGCGTGCCCGCCAAGGTTGCCACGATCGAGTACGATCCGAACCGTTCCGCTCGCATCGCTCTGCTGCACTACGCTGACGGTGAGAAGCGCTACATCCTGGCCCCCAAGGGCCTCGAGGTCGGTCAGACCATCATGTCCGGTTCTGACGCCGACATCAAGCCGGGCAACGCTCTGCCCCTCGCCGACATCCCCGTCGGTACGCTCATCCACGCCGTCGAGTTCCAGCCGGGCAAGGGCGCTGCTATCGCCCGTTCCGCCGGTAACTCCTGCCAGCTGATGGGTAAGGAGGGCAAGTACGCTATCGTCCGTATGCCTTCCTCCGAGATGCGCCGCATCCTCGTTACCTGCCGCGCCACCGTCGGTGAGGTCGGCAACGCCGATCACTCCAACATCGTCATCGGCAAGGCCGGCCGTAAGCGTCACATGAACGTGCGCCCGACCGTCCGCGGTACCGTCATGAACCCTGTCGACCACCCGCACGGCGGTGGCGAGGGCAAGAACCACACCTCTGGTCGTCCCTCTGTTACCCCCTGGGGTAAGCCGACGAAGGGCCTTCGTACGCGCAAGAAGAAGAAGGTCTCGAACCAGCACATCATTCGACGCCGTAAGAAGTAATTTCGGATACCGAGTTTTAGGAGAAAGCACTTATGAGCAGAAGTCTCAAAAAGGGCCCGTTCGTGGAGACTCGCCTTCTCTCGCGTATCACCGCGATGAACGAGGCTGGCAAGAAGGACGTCGTGAAGACCTGGTCCCGCGCGTCCACCATCTTCCCCGAGATGGTTGGTCACACCATCGCCGTCCACGACGGCCGCAAGCATGTGCCCGTGTATGTTACCGAGTCCATGGTTGGTCACAAGCTCGGCGAGTTCGCGCCGACTCGTACGTTCCGTGGCCACAAGGCCAAATAGGGGGTTAACCGTAAATGGCAACTAAGTCTATTGAAACTGAGGCCACCGAGGTTCGCGCCGTCGCTAAGTACGTGCGTGTTTCCCCCAGCAAGGCCCGCCTGGTGGTCGATCTGATCCGCCGCAAGCCTGTCGCTCAGGCCTTCGACATCCTCCACTTCTGCGACCGCGCCGTCGCCGTGGATGTCGAGAAGGTTCTCCGTTCCGCCGTTGCGAACGCCGAGAACAACAACGGTCTGCGTGCCGACAACCTGGTTGTCGCCGCTGCCTATGTTGACGAGGGTCCGACGCTTAAGCGCATCCGTCCCCGCGCCAAGGGTTCCGCTTCTCGCATTCTGAAGCGTACTTCCCACATCACCGTCGTCGTTGCTCCTCGAAAGGAGGCGTAAAGCTGTATGGGTCAGAAAGTCTACCCCACCGGCTTCCGTCTTGGCATCACCGAGAACTGGCGCTCCCGCTGGTTCGCAGAGAAGGATTACGCTAAGACCCTCGGTAACGATCTCGAGATCCGCAAGTACCTCGAGAAGCGTCTTTCCCGCGCAGCTGTCTCCCGCGTCGAGATCGAGCGCGCTGGCGACAAGGTGAAGGTCATCATCCTCACCGCTCGCCCCGGTGTTGTCATCGGTAAGAAGGGTGCCGAGATCGATACCCTCCGCACCGAGCTCGAGAAGGTCGCTGGTGTCTCCAAGGGCCAGCTCTCCGTCGACGTTGTCGAGATCAAGCGCCCCGAGCTCGACGCCAACCTCGTTGCTCAGTCTATCGCCGAGCAGCTCGAGGGCCGCGTTGCCTTCCGTCGCGCTATGCGCAAGGCTGTCCAGTCCGCCCGCAAGGCCGGCGCTAAGGGCATCCGTATCCAGTGCTCCGGTCGTCTCGGCGGTGCCGAGATGGGCCGTCGTGAGTGGTACCGTGAGGGTCGCGTGCCTCTGCACACCCTTCGTGCCAAGATCGACTACGGCACGGCTGTCGCCAGCACCACCATGGGCGCTTGCGGCGTGAAGGTCTGGATCTACCTGGGCGAGAAGCTCCCGGGCCAGCCTGTTCCCAACCCTGCACTCGAGGGCTCTTCCCGTCCTCGTCGTCGTAACTTCGAGAGGAGGGGTCAGTAGTGCTTGCCCCTAAGCGTATTCTTCACCGCAAGGTGCAGCGTGGCTCCATGAAGGGCCAGGCCAAGGGTAATACCGAGCTGCATTTCGGCGAGTTTGGTATCCAGGCTCTCGAGGCCCATTGGATCACCAACCGTCAGATCGAGGCCGCTCGTATTGCCATGACCCGCTACATGAAGCGTGGCGGTCGTGTCTACATCACGATCTTCCCCGATAAGCCCATCACCAAGAAGCCTGCCGAGACTCGCATGGGTTCTGGTAAGGGTAACCCCGAGGAGTGGGTGGCCGTCGTCAAGCCCGGCCGCATCATGTTCGAGGTCAAGGGCGTGCCCGAGGAGGTCGCTCGCGAGGCTCTGCGTCTTGCACAGCACAAGCTTCCCATCAAGACCAAGATTGTTGCTGCCAAGAACGCTGAGCAGCGCATCGAGAAGGAGATGGCTGAGGAGGCCGCTCTCGAGGCCAAGTGGGCTGCTGAGGACGCCGCCGCCGCCAAGGAGGAGAACTAATGAAGCCCGCAGAGATTCGTGAGCTCTCGGACGCTCAGCTCGTTGAGAAGCTGAAGGAAATGCGCGCCGAGCTCTTTAACCTTCGTTTCCAGATGGCCACCAGCCAGCTGGACAACACCGCTCGCGTCAACACCGTGAAGAAGGACATCGCTCGCGTCCTCACGGAGCAGCGCGCCCGCGAGATCGCAGCGGAGAAGTCCGCTGTCGCCGAGTAGGACCTAAGGAGAGAACATGACTGATTCGCGTAACTCGCGTAAGGTCCGTACGGGTGTCGTTACCTCCGTCTCCGGTGCCAAGACCATTGTTGTCACCATCACCGAGCGCAAGCGTCACCCCAAGTACGGCAAGATGATGACCAGCTCCAAGAAGCTGCACGCTCACGACGAGGAGTGCACGGCTGGCGTGGGCGACACCGTCCGCGTTATGGAGACCCGTCCTATGTCCAAGATGAAGCGTTGGCGCCTCATCGAGGTCGTCGAGCGCGCTAAATAAGCAGTCGCTCTTACGACTTGTACGTTTCCGAAGATGTGCGTATGCCTGGCTTGCATACCACAGGCCGTATAAAGGCAGCGCACCTCTCTTCGGTTCTTAGTTCGGAGGAACATCTACCATGATTCAGATGCAAACCATGCTGAACGTCGCCGACAACTCCGGCGCTCGCAAGATTCGCTGCATCAAGGTGCTTGGCGGTTCCAAGCGTCGTTATGCAGGCATCGGCGATGTGTTCATCGGTGCTGTCCAGGAGGCTACCCCTGGCGCCAACGTCAAGAAGAAGGACGTTGTCCGTTGCGTCGTCGTTCGCACCGTTAAGGAGATCCGCCGCAAGGATGGCTCCTACATTCGCTTTGATGAGAACGCCTGCGTTGTCATCAACAACGATGGTTCGCCCGTCGGCACCCGTATCTTCGGGCCTGTCGCTCGCGAGCTTCGTGACAAGAAGTACATGAAGATCGTCTCGCTCGCTCCCGAGACCCTGTAGTTAGGGGAGATATATGTATATCAAGAAGGGCGATAAGGTCCAGGTTCTCTCTGGTAAGGATCGCGGCAAGCAGGGCGTTGTCCTGCGTGCTCTCCCCGCCGAGAACAAGGTCGTTGTCGAGGGCGTTTCGGTCGTCAAGAAGGCCGTCAAGCCCAACGCTGCCAACCAGCAGGGCGGCATCGTTTCGCAGGAGGCCCCCATCGACGCCTCCAACGTCAATCTCGTTTGCCCCGAGTGCGGTAAGGTTACCCGCGTCGGTCACGAGAAGGACGGCAAGAACAAGCTGCGCGTCTGCAAGAAGTGCGGCCACAAGTTCTAAGCTGCCCGCAACAGTTAAGTTGCTAGCAAAGGCCCGGATGCCAAGGCACCCGGGCCTTTTTCTATCCCTACTCATTGGGGACAGACTTAAATGAGTAGTCGTTGGGGGCGTTCTTAAACGGCTAGTTGATGGGGACAGTCTTTAGATTTGTTTATCTGGTCATCTGGGATAGGCTTCAACGAAAGCGGCACATAGGGACTGTCTCTAGGTGCCGGCACATAGGGACGTTCCCTTTTTGCCGGCAGTTTGGGACGGTCCTTTGATGTCTGATGCCCTCAGAGGGGTGGAGTATCACGGCCTACTCTGTTCTTTAGGGCTTTGGTGTTCCGCCTCTTTATGCTTCACAAGGATCGTCGCATGCGCATTTATGCGCATAGTTTTGCGCGACAATGCGCATAACTGCGCAAACATCTGCCAACTATGGCTAAATAATGACCGACAAGCAAATAAATACGCAAACACGAGCAGATACGCGCGCAATTGTGCGAATATAGGGTTGTTAGAAATGAAGGACTTCCGATGACTTAGGAGGCACATCATGGCAGATTCCAAACAGGCTCCGCTCGACGCCGAAGCAGCCGCTAAGGCGGCATTCGCCTCGGTCCAGGATCAGCCGTTCCCCGACGATATTTTTACGGCTCCCGAGCTTCGTTGGGCTGTGATCGGGTGCGGCGTTATCGCCAACCAGATGGCCCAGTCTCTCGCTCTTGCCGGCCGCAAGCTTGCGGGCGTTGCCAACCGCACTCTGTCCAAGGCTCAAGCTTTTGCAGACCAGTATGGCGTTGAGAAGGTCTATGAAACGGTCGAGGACCTCTACGCCGATCCGAACATTGACGCGGTCTATATCACCACGCCGCACAACACGCATATCACCTACCTGCGCGCCGCTCTGTCAGCTGGCAAGCACGTGCTTTGCGAGAAGGCCATTACCCTCAACTCCGCCGAGCTCGACGAGGCGCGTGCCATTGCCGACGAGCACAACGTGGTCCTCATGGACGCCACTACGGTGCTCCACATGCCCTTGTATCAGGAGCTGCACCGCCGCATGGATGCCGGCGAGTTTGGTCACATGAACCTTGCTCAGCTCAACTTTGGTAGCTATAAGGAGTACGGCGATCTGACCAATCGCTTCTACAACCGTAGTCTCGCCGGCGGCGCCATGCTCGACATTGGCGTGTATGCCCTGTCTGTCATGCGCCTGTTTATGGCCAGTCAACCCGTGGAGGTCGTCTCTCTGGGCAACACCTGTGAGACCGGCGTTGACGTCGCGAGTGGCATTGTCTGCCGTAACGCCGAGCAGCAGCTGGGCGTGGTGAGTCTTACGCTCCACTCCAAGCAGCCCAAGCGTTCGGTTATTAGCTTCGACAAGTGCTATATCGAGGTCAACGAGTATCCGCGCGCCGACCATGCGACCATCGTGTGGACTGCGGACGGTCGCCGTGAGGAGGTCCACGCTGGCACCG
>USMH01000041.1 GCA_900555745.1 uncultured Collinsella sp. | reverse complement strand
TTGACAAGGTCGTAGACGTGCTTGGCGTTATCGATGACCTCGCAGCTATAGGGCCATGCCGAGAACGAGAACGGGTTGGAGGCAGCGTCAGCCGGACGAGTCACCAGTACGCCGTCACCGTGGCTAGAGCGCAGGGCAACCCAGCGGGTACCCTCGCGGTTGGCGCAGTCCTGAGGCATAACGTAGGGCGTGAACATATCGTCGACCGTGGTGCGGTAATGACCGACCGGGTTGGCGCGCAGCGAGTCCGGATAGTTCTCGCCCGGGCCGTGGCCATACCACTCGACGGCGCGATCGCAACCGGGGACCTCGAAGGAGATACCGATGCGCGGGATGATGTCCGAATAGTCACCGTAGGGCTCGCCGGAAACCTTGAGGTCGACGCGACCGCTCGGAAGCACGGTGTAGACGAGCTCGACGCGCATGCCGAACGCGCGGACGGGAGGAGCGATACGCTGGCTCACGGTAACGACGACCGCATTGCCGTCCTGCTTCCAAGAAACCTTGCGGGTAGACGTCTGCATCACATCGATGAAGTTGTCCTTCCACAGGGAGTCATACTCCTGAGCGTGGTTGTCGACGAGCGGATGCCAAAAACCAACCTGGGGACCGGAGGCCATGACGTCGCGGCCGGATGCCTTCCACTCGCTCACGGTACCGTTTACCTTGCTGAAGGTCAGCTCGCCGTTGAGGGAGCGAATGCGGATTTCCTGCTCGGTCTCCTCGACCGTAAGCTCAGGACGAACGGGGGCGGCGATGGCCGGCGCTGGATGGTTTGCGATGGCAAACTGGCTTGCGCCCAGCTGGAACATCGGCTCGCACCAGACGTGAGCGGCCATGGTGTAGGCGCGCACGGTCAGTAGGGTCTCGCCTACCGCGGCCTCATGAATCACCAGTGGCAGCTGGACGGACTCGCCGGGGGCAACCGCACCGGGCATGAGCGTCTTGCGGCTGACCACGTCGCCGTCCACCAGGGTCTCCGCCGACAGGCAGACATCCTCAAGGGTGGTAAACCAACGCTTGTTGGTGACAGTCAGCTCGCCCGCCTCGGCGTCATAAGCCATGCGAACCGGGCAGATGACCTGGCCGTACTCGGTAAGGCCCGGGCTCGGCTGCTGCCAGGGGAACACCATGCCATCGATGCAGAAGTTGCTGTTGTTGGGGTAATCGCCGTTGTCGCCGCCATACATATCGTAGGCAATGCCGTCCTCGGTCACAGCAGCCAGACCGTGGTCGCACCATTCCCAGATAAACTGGCCTTGGATGCAATCCCAGCGATCGAAGACCTCCTGGTACTCGGACAGGCCTCCGGGGCCGTTGCCCATGGAGTGACCGTACTCGCAGTTGATGCGCGGCTTGGGGAATGGATGCTCACCAAAGTCGTTCATCTGCGACACGCGGGAGTACATGGTGGAGATAACGTCGACGGTATCGGCGTTGCGATCCTCCTCGTAATGGACCGGACGACCATCGAGCTCGTGAGCCTTGACGTACATCGCGCGGATGTTGCAGCCATAGCCGCTCTCGTTGCCCATCGACCACATAATGATGCAGGCGTGATTGCGCTCCTGCATCACCAGGCGCTCAATGCGGTCGACGTAGGCCGGCTCCCATGCCGGGTCGTCGGTGACCAGGGCGATATTGCCGATATTCTCGAAGCCGTGGCTCTCCATATCGGTCTCGGCGACCAGCATGATGCCATACTCGTCGCACAGCTCGTAAAAGCGCGGGTCGTTGGCGTAGTGGGACGTGCGCACCGCGTTGATGTTGTGCTGCTTCATGAGCTCCAGGTCGCGGCGCATGCGATCGAGGCCCACGGCGCGGCCCTTGTGATCGTCGTGATCGTGGCGGTTGACGCCATGCATCTTAAAGTAAGTGCCGTTGAGGTAGATATGATTGCCCTCGACCGTCACCTCGGCAAGACCCTGGCGATGCGGGACGTACTCGCTGACCTGGTCACCGTCGTAGACCTCAAACGTAAGGTCGTAGAGGAAGGGGTCCTCGGGATTCCAGAAGTGGGCATCGGTCACGCCGCACTCGGCATGGCCGTCGACGCACTCGCCCGTAGTCACCACGTTCTCGCCATCACTGAGCGTAAACACGACGCGGGAAGCGCCCTCGGCCACCGTATCGAGCGTAATCAGAGCGGCATCGCCCTCGCGGTGCGTGCGGAACCTAAAGTCGACCAGGTGCGCGGCGGGACGCTGCATAAGGTACACATCGCGGAAGATGCCCGAGGCCCACCACATGTCCTGATCCTCGATATAGCTGCCATCGCTGTACTGCAGGACCTTGACCGCAAACAGATTGTCGCCCTCGACAAGCGCGTCGGTCACGTCGAACTCGGCAGACAGGCGCGAACCCTTGGTCATGCCGATAAACTGACCGTTGACGTACAGCTCGCCATAGCTCTCGATGCCGTCAAAGCGAATGATCTCGCGAGCGCCGGCAGGCACGGCGGGAAGGTTGACGATGCGCTGGTACACGCCCGTGGGATCGTCAGAGGGAACGAACGGCTGATCCACCGGGAACGGGAAGCCCTCGTCGGTGTAGGCAAGGTTACCATAGCCGTCTACCTGCCACAGGTGCGGAACCTCCACGTGATCCCACTCGGGCTCGTACGTGGAGAGCTCCTCGTTGGAGACGGCAGCGGGGCCCTCAAAGAGGCGGAACTGCCACGAGCCGGACAGCTGGACAAACCCGCGCGACAGCTCGCGGCTGTACGTTGCAGCGAGATCGGCGGTCTCGTAACCCATAAAGTACGCATGGGGTGCCAGGCGGTTCCTGTGGGTGAGCGCTTGGTTTTCCCAATCGTTAATGGCGTCCATGGTGATGCTCCTTCGTCATCGTAGTGATTCTTGTGCAACCGGTTGTCCTTATCTTACGGGCGATGCAAAAAACTGTGCAACCGGTTGTCCGCTGAACGGTCGATTTGACCGGGTTAACGGTGCAACCGGTTGTACAACCGCGACACTTATGTCACCCTGAGTATCGAAACACAGCACAAGACATCGTTCTTAAGCTCGTAGGCAACCGCCACGCCCGCAGATATCTCCCCCCCATACGAGGTGTATTCGATTGCGGCTTGGTTGCAAAACGACGCCGGTCACCGGATATCATGAACGCTGTTCAGACGCACTATAGTAAGCTGTATCCGCACCAGCCCGTATCAGTGACAACATCGACCGCATTTTCCAGGAGACGCCATGACCCAACCAGTTCGCACCGCACCTACGCTTGCCGAGGTTGCCGCAGCTGCCGGCGTGTCGCGCTCCACGGCATCGCGCGCTCTCAACGATTCGCCCCGCATTAGCGAGGAAACCAAAAAGCGCGTCCGCGCGGCGGCCAAGGAAGTCAATTTTGTCCCCAACGCTCGTGGCCGAGCGCTCGCTGTCGGGCGCACGGAAATCATCGCCGTGCTCGTGACCGAGCCCCTGAGTGAACTCTTCAGCGACCCCACCTATAGCGAGTTTTTGAGCGGCATTACCGAGGAACTGTCGGAGTCGTCCTATCTGCCCGTTATCTTGCAGGCGTCTTCTACGCATGAGCGCAACCGCGCACGCGAGCACTTTGAGCGCCGCTCGTTCGACGCCGTGATCGACGTCTCCCCCTACAAGGGCAGCGAGCTGCTCGAGGTGCTGCGCGAGCTGGGCGTACCCACCGTGTTGTGCGGCCAGCTCGAGGGCCACCCCTATCGCGATGTGTTCTCGACGGTCTACTCTGACGACGAAGAGGGCGGACGCTTTGCAGCGCTCGCTATGAAGGAGCGAGGGCGCAAAGATATCGTCGCCGTGTTGGGACCGCAAGACAACCCCGCCGTTGTCGACCGCCTGCGCGGCTACCGCGCCGTCTTGGGCGAAGACCTCCCAGACGCAAACGTTATCTATACCGGCTGGAACAACGGAGACGGCTATCAGGCCATGCACCAGATCCTCGCGCGCGAGATTGCTTTCGATGGCGTGCTCTGCGGATCGGACCGTATCGCGGCTGGCGTCATCACCGCACTCAACGAGGAAGGCCTATCCGTTCCGGCGGACATTTCTGTCGTCGGCTTCGACGATCACGAGATTGCGACGCGCTGCGTCCCCGCGCTCACGACCGTCCGCCAGCCCCTGCGCGAAGAAGGCCACATGGCCGCCAACATTGCGCTCGACATGATCAAGGGCGCCGAGCCCACCACCTCCGTGATGCACATGCAGCTGATCCAGAGAGACTCGCTATAAGAAACTGGGCCGGGCTTTCCGCCAGACAGTTGTTACGGAAAGCCTGCCCCGTTTTGAGTGCTCATTCTGGGGCACAGTTTCCGTTAGACAGCTCAACCGGAAACTGTGCCCCATTATTTTGCCGAATTCTGGGTCGCGCTTTCCCAGAGGACCCCCTTTGGGAAAGCGCGACCCGTTCTGGACGCAGATTCCGGGTTGTAGTTTCCCGGCGCACGACAGCAAGCCTCCAAACCATGACGTCACGACATAAAAAACGAGGGAAGGCACGTGTCCTTCCCTCGTTACGGGCAATATGTAGCCGCTCGCCTACATCAGGCGCAGGCTGACGTCCTTGAGCTGGGCGCCGCTAACGGCACTCGGGGCGCCCGACATAAGGTCGGAGCCGCTGGCCGTCTTGGGGAACGCCATGACGTCGCGAATGGAGTCGGAACCGGTGAGCAGCATGCACACGCGGTCCAGGCCCAGAGCGAAACCGCCCATCGGGGGCGCACCAAACTTGAGGGCCTCCATGAGGAAGCCGAACTGCGACTCGGCGCGCTCCTCGGTAAAGCCCAGGAGCTTGAGCATGGACATCTGCATCTCGGCGTTGTGGATACGCATACCGCCGCCGCCGGCCTCAAAGCCGTCCATGACAAAGTCGTAGGTGCAAGAACCGGCTGCGAGCGGATCGGCCTCGATCTTGGCGATGTCGGTCTCGGTCGGCAGAGTGAACGGCTGGTGCTCGGCAGCATAGGCCTTGCGATCCTCGTCCCAATGGAACAGCGGGAAGTTGACGACCCACAGGAAGTCGTGACCCTCGCGCTTGATCTCGAGCGCATTGGCCATGTGGGAACGCATGCCGCCCAGGATCTCGTCGGAGAGCAGGCGCGGGCCGGCGGCGAACATCACAAGGTCGCCGGGCTCGACGTCCATGCGCTCGCGCAGGGCTGCCATCTCCTCGTCCGAGAAGAACTTGACGATGGGGCTGTTGATGGAGCCGTCCTCACGGAAGGCGATCCAGGCCAGGCCCTTGGCGCCAAACGTGGAAGCCACGCCGGCGAGCTTATCGATCTTGGCACGTGCCCAGGCACCGGCGCCCTTGGCGTTGATGGCCTTGACGACGGAGCCCTCCTCGTTTGCGGCAGTCGCAAAGACCTTGAACTTGGAGTTGGCAAAGATGTCGGTCAGGTCGACCAGGTGCATGCCATAGCGGGTATCGGGCTTGTCGGAGCCATAGGTGTCCATGGCATCCCAGTAGTTCATGCGACGCAGCGGCGTGGGCATCTCGACACCCATGCGGCCGAAGGCATCGGCAAGAACCTCTTCGAGCGCGCTCATGACATCGTTCTGGTCCACGAAGGACATCTCGATATCGACCTGGGTGAACTCGGGCTGACGGTCGGCACGCAGGTCCTCGTCGCGGAAGCACTTGGCAACCTGGTAGTAGCGCTCAACGCCACCGACCATGAGCAGCTGCTTCAGAAGCTGCGGGGACTGCGGCAGGGCGTAGAAGTTGCCCGGCTGGATGCGGCTGGGAACGATGAAGTCGCGGGCGCCCTCGGGCGTGGACTTGAACAGGGAGGGCGTCTCGACCTCCATGAACTCACGGTTGTGCAGTGCCTCGCGAATGGCAAAGGTAAAGTCGGAGCGCAGCTTGAGGTTGGCCATCATCTCGGGACGGCGGAGGTCCAGATAGCGATAGCGCAGGCGGGTGTCCTCGCTGGTCTCGATGCCGTCCTCGATCTGGAACGGCGGGGTGACGGACGTGTTGAGCACCTCGGCATGGTCGGTCAGGACCTCGATCTCGCCGGTCGCGAGCTTGGTGTTGGTGGTCTCCTCGCCACGGGAGCGCACGACGCCGTGAATCTTGATGGGCCACTCGGGACGCATGGTCTCGGCGATCTTAAAGGCGTCGCCGTCGGAGTGCTCGGGGTCGAAGGTGAGCTGCGTGATGCCCTCGCGGTCGCGAAGGTCGCAGAAGATAAGGCCGCCGTGATCGCGGCGACGGCTCACCCAACCGGTGAGGGTGACCTCTTCGCCCACGTTCTCGCGGCGAAGCTCGCCGCAGGTACGGGTGTGCATGGAATGCTCGTCGATGGGACGGGTCTGGCTCATACCAGTGATCCTCCTTTATGGATCTGTGCCGCCCCGTGTCGTTCCGGGCGGCGTCGTACAGATTTGCCCAGCCTGCGTAAACCGCGCAGCCGGACATGGCGTTCTATCTTATCGCACCCGCGTCGATGTGCCGCGAAAAAGTAGCTCTTGCCCAAAGACTTGACGGAGACGAAACAATTGACGCACCGCGGCACCCGCCCGCGCTCGTCACGTGCGACAATATGCCCCAATAAAACAGCACTTGGAAAGGCCCGTCATGACTGCACGCCTCATCGTTATGGATATCGACTCCACGCTCATCAACCAGGAGGTCATCGATCTTTTGGGCGAGGAGGCCGGCGTGGGCGAGCAGGTGGCACAGATCACCGAACGCGCTATGCGCGGCGAGCTGGACTTTAAGCAGGCGCTCGAGGAGCGCGTGGGGCTACTCGCCGGCCTGGACGAGAGCGTGTTCGAGCGCACCTTTGAGCGCGTGACGTTTACCCCCGGCGCGCTGGAGCTTGTGCGCTCGGCGCACAGCAAGGGCTGGAAGGTCGGCGTAGTAAGCGGCGGTTTCCACGAGGTCGCCGACAAGATCGTGGCCGCCGCGGGTATCGACTTTTGCCTGGCCAACCGCCTGGAGGTCGTAGACGGCAAGCTCACGGGTAAGCTGGCGGCAGACATTGTGACCAAGGAGTCCAAGCTCATCCAGCTGCTGGACTGGGCAGTTGAGTGCGGCGTCGACATGGCCCACACGGTCGCTATTGGCGACGGGGCAAACGACATCCCCATGATCCGGGCCGCGGGCACTGGCATCGCGTTTTGCGCCAAGCCTAAGACGCGCGAAGCCGCCCCGTTTGCCATCGACGAGCGCAATCTGATGCTCGCCATGGACATCATCCTGCGTGACTAGCCGATCCGTCTAACAATTGAATCAGTCTGTCCTATAGTTTCCGAACAATTTTGTCTTAGTGTTCGGAAACATACCCTTTGAGTGCTAGACTTTGCGCCGTCGAAGGGAAGATATATGGATAAGCGAGATCTAGAGCAGCTGCTGAGCGATGTTGCCGGCGGATCAGTCACCCCCGCCGACGCCCTTACGCGCATCCAGACGGCTCCGACCGCCGATTTGGGCTTTGCGCAGCTCGATCTTTCGCGCGGAGTACGCCAGGGAGCCGGCGAGGTTGTCTACGGCGCCGGTAAAACCGCCGAGCAAATTG
>USMH01000040.1 GCA_900555745.1 uncultured Collinsella sp. | reverse complement strand
GTGCACCTTCGACACGGTCAATATGCTCGGCTGGTTTGTGCGCGCAGTGCTCATCGTAGCGTTTCTGCCCGTTGGACTGGGTGTGGCGCGTACGCTCACCGACCCTCGCTGGCGCCACACCAGCTAATTGGTGCAAGGGGGACAGGTTACTTTGCACCAAATGAGTTGCGGTGAAATAGGGACTGAATTGCTGCTTAAAGGGTCAAAACAGTCCGTATTCCACCGCAACTTATGGGGTCGGGGGATTATCGGTGCCCTGCATCTTCATAAACTCAACGCTTACGAAGCGCAGGCCTTTCATGCTAGGCTGGTTTCACCACATAAGTAGTCGCAGACGCGCGTAACACGGGCGGGCGAGATGAAGTCCCAACAGCTCCATCTTGCCCGCCCGTTTTTGTTGCGTGGTGCCGCGGCGTAACACAGAAAGGAATCTGCCCTTCATGCCTATCAACAAACGAGAGAGCCTGCTGTTCACCTTTATCATGTGCTTTTGCATGGTGCTCTGGATGAGCATCTACAACGTTGCCCTGCAGCACGGGGCCATCAACGGCGAGGTCGTTGCCGCTGCGTGGCTCGGCTTCCCCGTTGCCTACATTTTTGCCATGTGCTGCGACTGGTTCGTCGCCAGCCCGCTCGCCAAGGGTTTCGCCTTTAAGTACTTGGTCACGCCGGGCAAGAGCTCGCCACTTGCCATGACGCTCGCCGTCAGCTCCTGCATGGTCGTCCCCATGGTTATCATCATGTCGCTGTACGGTGCCTGCGAGGGTCTGACGCACATGCCCGGCGGCATCCTTGCGAACCTGTATTCCGTGCCCGCGATCTGGATGATCAACATCCCGCATAATTTTGTGATGGCGCTGCCGTGGAACCTTTTGGTAGCCGGTCCGATTTCCCGCTTCGTCTTCCGTCGCGCCTTCCCTGTGGGGACGGTTTTCGAGGAGGAGCATGCCGAGCTCTTGGAGCAGGCTATGGCTCCTGAGTGCGAGTAGCTCGCTTAGGGATCTGCTGAGCGCGGGCGACTTGCTTGGTTGGAGCCCTAAGCGTGGATAGCTCTCTCGGCGACATCGCGGGCGTGAGCGGTGCGCATGACCGGAGGGCCCGTGCTGCTCCGTTGCCCGACGTGCTAGCGCGCAGAACAATCTGTTGGTGCATTCGGCGGCTGCTGAAGCGTTTCGGCAGCCGCTTTTTATACGGAGTTTAAATACAACAGTCTGTTGTATTACGTAGAGTGGTATATCTCTAGCAGGAAAAATGCGAGAGACGGAGCATTATGGCGTTGTTAGTAGGACTGGACGTAGGGTCGACGACGACCAAAGTTTACGCGATGCACGAGGATATGACCGAGGCGTGGTGGGGATATCGCCGCCACGGGGCGTGTCAGACAGCGAGCGTGCGCGCCATGCTCGGCGAGCTCGCCGAGCGCTTTCCCCATGAGTCGCTGCGCGTTGCGGTGACCGGCTCGGGTGCGCGCGATATCGCGACCGCGCTGGGCGCCTCGTACGTTCAGGAGGTGGTCGCCAACGCGCTCGCGATCAGCAGGTTCTATCCGCAGACGCGCTGCGCCATCGAGCTGGGCGGCCAAGACGCCAAGATGATCTTCTTCCGCACCAACGATAAGGGAGACATCGAGGTTGCCGACATGCGCATGAACGGCTCGTGCGCAGGCGGTACCGGTGCATTTATCGACGAGATGGCAAAGCTCATGGGGGTCGGCACCGAATCGGGCGAGTTCGAGCAGCTCGCAAGCCGGGGAACGACCGTCCACGAGGTCTCGGGCCGCTGCGGCGTGTACGCAAAGACCGATATCCAGCCGCTGCTCAACGAGGGCATTCCTACCACCGACCTGGCGCTTTCGGCGCTTCACGCGGTCGCCCGCCAAACGATCGGCGGTCTGGCCCAGGGTATCGACATCGAGCCGCCGGTAATCTTCGAGGGCGGTACGCTCGCCTACAACCCCACGCTGGTCCGCGTGTTCTGGGAGCAACTGAATCTATCGGACGATCAGGTTATCGTCCCGCGCGATCCGCAGATCATGGTCGCGCGCGGTGCCGCCCTGTCGCTGACCGACATGTTCGCATCGTCCCAACCGATCGACCTTCCCGACGCTTTTGTCCGGCTGGATAAGCTCGAGACGGTCGCGCCCGCAAGCGGGGAGGGACGTCTTGCCCAGCCCTTTTTTGCCACACCTGCCGAGCAGGCGGATTTTACGGCACGCCATGGCAAAGAGACGCCGGCAAAGGGTCCGGATGCGTATGCGCCCGGAGAGACGGTGCGTGTGGCGCTCGGTATCGATTCGGGGAGCACGACGACCAAGTTCGCCCTGGTCGATGAGGCGGGTGAGCTTGTCGATTCGTTCTACGCGTCTAATAACGGCAGACCGCTCGACGTCGCCCAACAGGGTCTTGTCAGCTTGAAGAACCGCTGGGAGACAGCGGGAGTCACGCTTGCGATCGATGCCGTGGGCACCACGGGATACGGCGAGGAGCTTTTCGCGCGCGCGTTCCACGCCGACTACCATACGGTCGAGACGGTCGCGCACGCCCGCGCCGCGTGCGCATGCGTTCCCGATGCGACCTTCGTGCTCGACATCGGCGGACAGGATATGAAGGCCATCTGGCTCAACCACGGCGTGCTGACCGATATCGTCGTCAACGAGGCGTGCTCTGCGGGCTGCGGCTCGTTCCTCGAGGGTTTTGCCAAAAACCTCGGAATAGCCGTTGAGGATATCGCGACCGAGGCATTTTCGTCCAAAGCCCCCGCCGTTCTCGGCAGCCGCTGCACGGTGTTCATGAACAGCAGCGTCGTTTCCGAGCAGCGGCGCGGTAAGGGTCCGGGCGACATCATGGCCGGTCTCTGCCGTTCGATTATCGAGAACGTGTTCACCAAGGTCATTCGCGTTTCAAATCTCAACCGTCTGGGCGACAAAGTCGTCGTCCAGGGCGGCACGTTCCGAAACGACGCGGTGCTGTGCGCATTCGAGCAGTATCTGGGCAAACCCGTTACGCGTGCGCCCCACCCGGGGCTGATGGGCGCTATCGGTATCGCCCTGCTCGCGCGCGAGGAATGCCGCAAGGGCGACGCCGGCACGTCGTTTATCGGGCTCGATGCCGTGGAGCGCTTCGAGCATCGCGAGTTCGGCGGCGTTACCTGCCGTCGGTGCAACAACCGCTGCCAGCGCGCGGTCGTGGCATTTGGCGACGGCTCGCTTTACGTCACGGGCAATCGCTGCCCGCGCGGCGGCGCCATCTCATGGGATGAGCTCGTGCGCGAGGTTCCCGCGGCGGAGGAGCTGCGTCCGCAGGGTGCTTGCGAGGCACAGGCACCCGGCACGGGGCGCGACCGGACCGCGGCTGCCCCCAATCTCTTTGTCGACCGCGAGAAGCTGCTGTTCGAGTCGTGCCCCACGGTTCCCGTCTGCGGGGGGCGCGATGTCACGATCGGCATTCCCCGTGTGCTCGAGTTCTGGGACACCATGCCGTTCTGGTCGACGTTCTTCAGCACGCTCGGCTTTAAGGTGCGCGTCTCGGGACGCAGCACCAAGGCGATGTACGAGCGCGGTCTGGCGCACGTCACATCCGACACCGTGTGCTTCCCGGCCAAGCTCGTCCACGGGCACATCCGCAATCTCGTCGACGCCGGCGTCGACCGCATCTTCATGCCCATCATCACGACGGTGCCCACCGAAAACACCGCCTCTACCAGCGAGTGGATGTGCGCCGTCGTAAAGGGATACCCCTACGTGATGCGCAATTCCGATAACCCGGAGGAGCGTTTCGGCGTTCCGTTCGATACGCCGCTGTTCCACTGGTACGACGAGGGCGACCGAAACCGCCAGCTCAAGGCGTGGTGCAAGGAGACCTTCGATATCGATGCCGACCTGGTTGCCAAGGCGACCGAGCAGGCGGACCGCGCGCAGGAGACGTTTGAGAACCAGCTGCAGCTGCGCGGCAGGCAGGTGCTCGAGAACGTGCGCGAGGACGGCGGCTACGCGGTGGTGATCGCTTCGCGCCCGTACCACAACGACCCGCTGGTCAACCACGGGCTGCCCAAGCTCTTCTCTGAGCGCGGCATCCCCGTGCTGACGCCCGATGCGGTGCCGGGGGTCTGCAACGTCGATCTTTCCAACAGCCGCATCGACATCGTGAACAACTACCATGCGCGCATGCTGTCGTGCGCGGTCATCGTCGCATCGACGCCCGAGCTCGAGCTCGTGCAGATGGGCAGCTTCGGCTGCGGCCACGATGCGTATCTCACCGACGAGATCGCGCGCATGATGGGCGAGATGGGCTCCAAGGTTCCGATGATGATCAAGCTCGATGAGAGCGACGTCGCCGGTCCCATGGGCATTCGCGTGCGTTCGTTTATCGAGTCGGTCAACCGTCGTCGCGCGGAGGAGCGTGCCGAGGGCGCCCGGGTGCACGCGGTCCATCCGCTCGACGACCCGTATAAGGTCAAGTACACCAAGCGCGACCGGCACGACAAGATCGCGCTGGTCCCCAACACCTCCCATGCGTTCTGCAGGCTCATGACCGCGGCGATGCGCAATCAGGGCGTGCGCGCCGAGGCCCTTGATATCGGGCGCGAGGATGCCATCCGCCTGGGCAAACGCTATGTGCACAACGACATCTGCTTCCCCGCGCAAATCGTGATCGGCGAGGCGCTCGCGGCACTCGAGAGCGGTAAGTACGACCCGCACGACGTCGCCGTGGTGACTGGCAAGTATATCGGCGACTGCCGCCTGACGCACTACATGCCCCTGCTGCGCCGCGCGCTCGACGACGCGGGATACGACTATGTCCCGGTGCTCACCAACGACGACGTCGATGCCCACAATGCGCATCCGGGCTTCAAGCTCGGCCTTGGCCCGAGCATCCAGATCGCCTACGGTCTTCCCATGATCGATGCCCTCGAGGCCATGCTTAGGCGCATCCGTCCCTACGAGCTCGAGAAGGGCGCGGCGGACGCTGCGTTCGACCGCGCGCTCGATGAGGTTATCGAGGGCATGGAGCGCTCCGGGCTGAGAGGCCAGGCGACGGGCTTCAAACGCGCGCTTGCGATCATGGACGCCGTTCCGTACGACCGCTCGAACCCGCATCCGACCGTTCTCATCGTGGGCGAGTACCTGCTCAATTTCCATCTCGGCGCCAACCACGAGATCGAGCGCTACCTCGAGGACAACGGGCTCGAGGTCATCGAGGCGCGCATGACCGACGTGATCCGCAAGACCTATTTCTACAAGCATGCGCAGTCGCGCGAGTTCCACGTCGACCTGTCGCTGCCCGAAAAGGCCTGGTACGCCACGGCGGACAACCTGTTCGAGCTCGCGCACGACCGTTGCGACCGCCTGGGCGCGGCGAGCCCGCTCTACGAGCCGCCGACGCGCATGCCCGAGCTCGTGCGCGCGAGCGATAAGATCCTGCACCATACGTTCGATGCGGGCGAGGGCGTGCTGATTCCGGCGGAGATTCTCGAGCACGCCAAGCGCGGCTGCCGCAACTTCGTGATCCTGCAGCCGTTCGGGTGTCTGCCCAACCATGTCGTGGGGCGCGGGCTCATCCATGCGCTCAAGGAGCAGTATCCCACGGCGCAGTTCCTGCCGCTCGACTACGATCCCGACGTGAGCTTCGCCAACGTGGAGAACCGTCTTCAGATGCTCATCATGAACGCCAAGGCGCAGGGGTGCGGTGAGGCGCATGGCGAGACCGCGTAAGGACGCCGATGCGCCCGATGCACGCACCCGTATCATCGAGGCGTTTTGGGAGCTCATCGAGAACAACAGCATCTTCGAGCTGTCGGTTGGCGAGGTGACCCGCGCCGCCCAGTGCAATCGCGGAACGTTTTACTACTATTTTCACGATTTCGATGAACTCGTCGCCATCGCCATAGCCCAGCTGCTGCAGGATAACGAGCTCATCACCGATGCCCTCTGGCATTTTTCGAGCGAGGGCGACCTTTCGGCGTTCGACCGGCGCGACGTCCGCTGCCTGCTGCGGCGCATCGTCATCACCATGAGGGCGGGTGCCGCCGAGCAGGTCGTGCAGGGCATCCATACGATCATCATCGACCGCGTGAGAGAGATCGTCCACCCCGACGGAGAAGAGCTCAAGGCAGATTCGAGCTTTGCGGTGGGCTTTCTGGTCTCGGGCATCATGGACTTTGTGATGGCGGTCGGCTTTGCCCGGGAGGGCGGCGAGGAGATAGACCTCGAGCAGCTGGGGGACAGCGCGTGCGCGTACCTGAGGGCGGTCGCCATGCAGACGGTGGAAACGGTCGCGCAAGTCGAGGGCGTCGATACATCCGAGCTGCTCGAACGCGTCTCCAAGGAGGCCGATGCCTATCGCGCATCGCGTGCGACGAGTCCCGACGTGGTGAAAGACGCCTAGGGTTTCTCTTGCGGGGCGCCTGTCGCGCATCGCGCGGTGAGTCCCGCGATGCGGTCATAACCTGCATTCATGTGAGCCGGGTTTATAGATATTCCTCCAGCTGTTAACATAGACAACCTGTGGGTAAAGAGACAAAAGCGCCGCCGACGGGCGGGCGTTTTGATTTCGATGAACTCATGTAAGGAAACGAGCATGTTAGATAGATTTACCGATCGAGCGCGCAAGGTCATGTCGATGGCCAAACAGGAGGCGCTCGACCTGCATACCAACAAGGTGGGTACCGAGCATCTGCTTCTGGCGCTTGCCAAGGAGGATGAGGGCATTGCCGCCGAGGCACTGCGTTCGCTCGATATCTCCTACGATGACATCATGGACACGCTCAAAGAGGTCCAGACCACGGTTCCCGAGCCCAGTGAGGAGACCGAGGCGGCCAAGCTCGCCTTTACGCCGCTCGTCATTAGCGTGATGGAGCGTTCGTTCCGCGTGGCGCGTGAGAACAACCAGACCTACGTGTCGACCGAGCACTTGCTGATCGGCATCGTCGAAGAGGGCAACGGCATGGCCATGGACATCCTCATGCGCCTGGGTGTGTCGTCCGCCTCCATCAAAAAGGCTATCGAGAAACTCACCGCCAAGGACCAGGACAAGAAGCGTCCGCTCGCCGGCGCCGGTGCTGGTCGTCCCGGTGCGGGCCTGCCGTTCTTTAGCGGCTCGGATGCCTCTCAGCAAAAGGGGAGTGGCACCGATACGCTTAAGCAGTTCGCCACCAACCTCACGCAAAAGGCGCGCGACGGCGAGCTCGATCCCGTGATTGGCCGCGAAAAGGAAGTCCAGCGCATGATGGAGATCCTTTCGCGCCGCACCAAGAACAACCCGCTTATCCTGGGTGACCCCGGCGTGGGCAAGACGGCCATCGTCGAGGGCCTGGCTCAGCAGATTGCAGCCGGCAACGTGCCCGAGAACCTCATGAACCAGAATATCTGGACGCTCGACCTGCCGGGTCTTGTCGCGGGCGCCAAGTATCGCGGCGAGTTTGAGGAGCGCCTCAAGAACGTGATCCAGGAGGCGACCGAAGCCGACGACGTTATCTTGTTTATCGACGAGATGCACACCATCATCGGTGCCGGCTCTGCCGAGGGCTCCATCGACGCGAGCTCCATGCTCAAGCCCGTTCTCGCACGCGGTGCTTTCCAGATCATCGGTGCCACCACGGCCGAGGAGTTCCGCAAGTACCTCACCAAGGACCCGGCCTTCGAGCGTCGCTTCCAGACCATCG
>USMH01000039.1 GCA_900555745.1 uncultured Collinsella sp. | reverse complement strand
ATCGTGGACAATGCCGAAGAGCACATGAACGCGCACGCCAAGTGGCGCATTCCGAGCAACAACGACGGGGGCGTACTGACGCTCATCGATGCCATCTTGGCGGCTCGGTAGCCGTCCCATCGGGCCTGGCTGGGCGGCACGGGTTAACTTTTCGCTCGGTCAGGTCCTGCGCAAGACGAAAGCCACATTAAGTGGCTTTCTTTGCGTGCGGAATCTACGAAAAGTTAACCCGTGCCGCCCGGCCAGGCCCTAGGTTTACTTACCTGCCGCCAAGATGGCGTCTTGAGTGTCTAGATACTTAGCTGAATATATTTGGATGAAGGGGGCTCCTTGTTGGCAAGGAGCCCCCTTCTGGTTTTGGTTACTTTGGGGTTGTTGGTGCGTCTTTATTTGGCGTCGGCCCAGGTTATGCCGGTGCTGGCTTCGGCGATCAACGGCACGCGGAGGTCTACTACGTGCTCCATGACGTCGCGGACCATGGCGGTGAGGCGCTCGACTTCGCCGATGGGGCACTCAAAGTCCAGTTCGTCGTGTACCTGTAGGATCATGTGGGCGGCAAAGCCTTCTTCTTCCAGACGTCGGCTTACGCGGGCCATCGCGATCTTGATGATGTCGGCGGCGGTGCCCTGCATGGGGTGGTTCATGGCCGTGCGCTCACCAAAGCCACGGAGCTGTGGGTTTTTGGCCTTGAGCTCGGGAATATGGCGTCTGCGGCCATACATGGTCTCGGCATAGCCCGTCTGCTTGGCACGTGCCACCACGTTGTCGAGGAACGTGCGCACGCCCGGGTAGGCCTCGTAGTAGCGGTCGATCATGTCGCGCGCCTCGGCCATCGAGATGTGCAGCGACTGCGACAGACCGTAGGCCTGCTGGCCGTACACGATGCCAAAGTTCACGGCCTTGGCGCGGCTGCGGAGGTCGGGCGTCACCTCGGACACCGGCACGCCAAACACGCGCGCTGCCGTCTCGGCATGGAAATCCTCGCCCTCGTTAAAGGCGCGCACCAGGTGCTCGTCACCCGAGAGATGCGCCAGCAGACGCAGCTCGATCTGCGAGTAGTCCACCGCCAAAAAGACGCTTCCCTCGCCTGCCGAAAACGCCGTCTTGACGGTACGGCCCAGCTCCGAGCGCGTCGGGATGTTCTGCAGGTTCGGGTCGCTCGAGGACAGACGCCCCGTTGCCGTGATGGTCTGGTTGTACGTGGTGTGCACGCGACCGTCACCGCGGCGCAGCGGGCCCAGCGTGTCCAGATAGGTGGACTTGATCTTGGACTTCTCACGCCAGTCCAAGATCAGACGCACGATTTCGTGGTCACGGGCAAGGTCGCTCAGTACCTTGGCGTTGGTCGAATAGTAGCCGCGCTTGGTCTTTTTGAGGCCCTTGGTCGGAAGCCCCATAACGTCAAAGAGCACGTGCGAGAGCTGCATGGGGCTTCCGATGTTAAAGGTCTCGTCGCCAGCTAGGTCGCGAATGCTGCGCTCGACCTCGGCAATCTGGGTAGCAAGCCCCTCGGACAGACTATGCAGGCGGTCGGGGTCTACGAGCATGCCCGCGCGCTCCATCTTGGCAAGCACCGGCACGAGCGGCATCTCGATGCCATCGAACACGTTGGCAGCGTTCTCGCGTGCCATGCGGTCGCGCAGCGGCGCGACCAGTGCCAGCGTCAAGGCCGCCGTGCGAGCGGCAGGCGCAGGAGCGTCCTCGCCGGCACCCTCTGCACCGCGCGCCGCAGGCAGCGTCATCTGCAGATAGGTATCGGCCAGATACGCCTCGTCAAACTCGGAGCGGTCGGAGTCCAACAGGTAGGCGGCAACCACGGTATCGAAGATGCGCGTGGAATCGACCGCCAGCGGATCCATGAGCTCGGGCTCGGAAGAATCGATGGGCGAAAGCTCATGCAGCAGCGCCTTCGTATCCGGGCTCGCCACGCGGCCCTCCATAAACAGGCGCGCAAGCACGCCGGCGATCACGCCGTGGGCGAAGTTGAAGCCATCGACTACGGCAGTGGTACCGTCGTCGCCCTCCTCAAGCGCAAGCAGCCCCTTGGACGTCGCCAGCCACAGCGTGCGCGTCAGGCCAAAAAGCGCGCCCTCCTCCTTGTCATCGTCCACCACGGCGGCAATCCACTCGCCCGCATCAATCGCGCGAGCAACCTCGGCGGCAGCGGCAGCGAGCGCCTCGGCATCGCCGGCGGCGGCGCGCATAACGGGGGGAATCTCAAACGTGCTGGCGGTGGCCGCAGCCCCGCCCTCGCCACCGATGAGCGACAAGAAACGGTTCTGCATGGCCGTAATGCCGAGCGCGCCCAGTGCCGCGGACACTTCATCGGCAGAAAACGCCGGGAAGGACGTTTCGTCAAAGTCGAGCTCGACGGGCGCATCGGTGCGAATGGTTGCGACCTTGCGGCTCAACAGGGCATCGTCGATGTGTGCACGCAGGTTCTCGCCCATCTTGCCCTTGACCTCGTCGGCGTGTGCGATGACCTCGTCCAGGCTACCGTACTGCGCAATGAGCGCGCTCGCCTTTTTGGGGCCGATACCCGGTACGCCGGGAATGTTGTCCGACGTGTCGCCCTTCAGGCCGTAAAAATCGGGCACGAGCGCCGGCGTAATGCCGTGATATAGGTCGTCTACGCTCTCGGGCGTCATAATCGCCACGTCGGACAGGCCCTTGCGGGTCGAAACCACGTTGACGTGCTCGGTCACAAGCTGATACATGTCGCGATCGCCGGTCACCAGCAGCATGTCGCAGCCGGCCTCCTCACCCAGGCGAGCCATAGTACCCAGGATATCGTCGCCTTCCCAGCCCTCGGACTGCAGAATCGGCACGTTGAGCGCGGTGAGCAGCTCCTTAATCATAGGGAACTGCGCATGCAGATCGGGGTCCATGGGCGGGCGCTGCGCCTTATACTGCGGCAGCATCTCCATTCGCACGCGCGGCTTGCCCTTATCAAACGCCACGACCACACCGTCGGGGTTAAAGGCGTCGATCATCTTGAGAAACATGTTCAGAAAGCCAAAGATCGCGTTGGTTGGGCGACCATCCGGCGCGTTCATGGTCGGCGGCACGGCGTGGAAGGCGCGGTGCATGAGCGAGTTGCCGTCGATAACGGCAAAGGTGCGGCGCTTGTCAGACATATTGAATACCTCGCTTTGGGCTGGGCACGGTTTGCTCACTCCAGTTTACACGCTCCCCGCCCCGCGGCCACAGTACATCAAGCTCCCCCGCCACCGTGAGCCCGCGCGTGATACGATGGCTCACGGTACATCAACCAGCACGATCGATCCGAAAGGAGTCTGCGTCATGGAGCGTCCCTGCGCATGGAAAAAGTACACGCCACAGCAAATCGAGGAGCTCGAGGAACTTTGCCGCGGCTATAAGCAGTTTTTGAGCGAGAACAAGACCGAGCGCCTGTGCGTCAAAACCGGCATCAAGATGGCCGAGGAGGCAGGTTACGTCGACCTAGAGACCGTGATCGCCGAGGGTCGCGCGCTCAAAGCAGGCGACAAGGTGTACGCCGCCAACCACGGCAAGGACCTTATGCTCGTCAACCTGGGCACCGCCCCGCTCGAGCAGGGCTTTAACATCCTGGGCGCCCACGTGGACTCGCCGCGCCTGGACCTCAAGCAAAACCCCGCCTTCGAGGCCGGCGACATGGCCTACCTCGACACGCACTACTACGGCGGCGTCAAGAGCTACCATTGGGTGGCCTCCCCGCTCGCACTCGTGGGCGTCATCTGCAAAAAGGACGGCACCACCGCCGACATCAACATCGGCGACAAGGCGGACGACCCGGTCTTTACCATCTCCGACCTGCTGATTCACCTCTCGAGCGAGCAGATGTCCAAGCCTGCCAAGGACGCCGTCGATGCCGAGATCCTCGACGTGATCGTGGGCGGCCGCCCCGTCAAGTTTGACGAGGACGACAAGGACGCCCCCAAGGAGCCCGTCAAGCAGATGTTCCTGGACATCCTCAAGGAGCAGTACGACGTCGAGGAGGAGGACTTCCTCTCCGCCGAGATCGAGGTCGTGCCCGCCGGCCCCGCCCGCGACATGGGCCTCGACCGCTCCATGATTTTGGGCTATGGCCACGACGACCGCGTCTGCGCCTATCCCTCCATGCTCGCCCAGATCAATGTGGCCAACGTGGAGCGCACGAGCATCACACTCATCGTCGACAAGGAGGAGATTGGCTCCGTAGGCGCTACCGGCATGACGAGCCGATTCTTCGAGAACACCGTCGCCGAGATCATGACGCTCGCCGGCGAGGATAGCCCGCTGGCCCTGCGCCGCGCGCTCGCCCGCAGCCGTATGCTCTCCTCCGACGTGTCCGCCGGCTTCGATCCGGGCTACGCCGGCAAGTTCGAGACCAAGAACGCCGCCTTCATGGGTCGCGGCCTGTGCTTTAACAAGTACACGGGCAGCCGCGGCAAGGGTGGCTCCAACGACGCCGACGCCGAGTACGTGGCCCTCGTCCGCGACATCATGGACGAGGCCGGCGTGGACTTCCAGACCTGCGAGCTCGGCCGCGTCAACGCGGGCGGCGGCGGCACCATCGCCTACATCATGGCCAAGTACGGCATGAACGTCATCGACTCCGGCGTTGCCGTCCTGTCCATGCACGCCCTGTGGGAAGTCGCCAACAAGGCCGATATCTACGAGGCCTACCGCGGCTACAAGGCCTTCCTCGAGCGTGCCTAACCAGCCCCTCATCAGTTGCGGTGAAATACGGACTAAACTGGCCCATAAACGGCCAAAACAGGCCGTATTCCACCGCAACTTCCTTTTTGGCAGAGGAGAGTTCATGCTGCAGGTCATCATTTCGCCCGCCAAGCAAATGCGCGCGGCCCAAGATGCTTTTGAAGTCCTGGGCATACCGCCTTTTGCGCACGAAACGGCTCGCCTCCACCGCGCACTGCTAGATATCGAACGAAATGAAGGCAGCGGCGGCCTACAAGCGCTATGGAACGTGAGTGACAAACTGCTGGGGCCTTGCCTCAACACTCTGCATGAGTTCGGGCCCATCCTGAAAAACAGCGATCTCGGCAATCCCGAACTCGCCCGTCACCTCTCCCCCGCCGTCATGTCCTATCACGGCATTCAATACCAGAGCATGGCACCCGAGGTGATGGATGCCGCGCAGCTCGCATGGCTGCAAGACCATCTGTGGATCCTCTCGGGCCTTTACGGATGCATACGCCCCTTTCATGCCGTCGAACCGTATCGGCTGGAGATGGGCGCGAAGCTCGCCGTCGACGATGCCCGAGACCTCTACGCGTTTTGGAGCGACAAGCTCGCGCGGGCTATCGCCCCGGCAGGCTCAAACACCACGATCGTCAACCTCGCCAGCGTAGAGTATGCCAAAGCCGTTCTGCCCCACCTCGCGGGCGACGCCACAGCCGTCACGTGCCTCTTTGGCGAGGGTATCCGCAACGGGAAGCCCATCCAACGGTCGACCGCCAGCAAAAAGGCGCGCGGCTCCATGGTGCGGTGGATGGCGGAAAACAAGGTCGAGGACGCCGGCCGTCTCACCGAGTTCAACATCGGCTATCGCCACGCCCCCGAGCTCTCATGCCCAGGCACCCTCGTGTTCATCAACGAACAGATGCTCTAGAGCCGGCACCCAACACTGACCCGCTCAGCCTTCTCTATATAACTTGCGGTGGAATAGTTCCTATTTGAGCCTTTTATCGCACAATCAGGAACTATTCCACCGCAACTTTTATGAATTGGCTGGCTAGGCTCGACACCTATTCTGCTAGACCGTCGGCCTTTGCAATCCCGTTTGTCGAACCGTCCTGATAGACAATCTTGACGTGCTCAACCTCGGACACCGCAACACCCGTCGGAGGCTCCAGACGCCATTCCGTCAGGGCGATATCCATGGTCGTGGGCACATCTCCTTGATCTTTGAGCTTCACCGTCAGCGTTTTGAGCGCCGCGTCAAACGTCACGCGTTCGATTTCTTCGCCTGGAATGGACCCACCACTCAGCTGCAACTGCACAAACTCATCGCGCGGGTACCAATAATCGCCCGGAATGGCGAGCGTATTGGCATTACCGCCAGTACTCCTCACCGTCATAATCGGTAGGCTATCATCGGCCTCAAACTCCCAGGCAGTGCCGCCGCGACCACCAAACGTCCAGATACAAACGGCAATCACAAGCACGGCAAGCACCGCAAAACCAATCGCGACAAGGCCATGGTGCGCACGGCTTTCCTCGGCCGATACATCCAATTGCGTCTCTCGATATAGATGCTTGTCTTCCATGTTCGCCTCCTCACAGGCACGCTCGTTAGGCCAATCGTACCCATTCAGGCTATACTTGAGCCCACCACATAAACGGGGAGCTTGCAGGACAAGACGGCAGGCTGAGACTGGGCGCGCCCGCCCTGACCCGCAAACCTGATATGGGTAATGCCAACGAAGGGAGCCGTGCCAATGAGCACACAGACCGAGCCCGAGCTCGTCACGCAAATCGACTTCGCCCGCGCCGGGCAGATCACACCGCAGATGAAGGAGGTCGCCGAGCGCGAGCATCGCGACCCCGAGTACATCCGCGAACGCGTGGCCGACGGCCGCATCGCCATCCCCGCCAACATCGTGCACATCAAAAAGGGCATGCGCGCCTTTGGCGTCGGCGAGGGCCTGTCCACCAAGGTCAACGTCAACCTTGGTATCTCGGGCGACAAGGCCGATGCCGCCGTGGAATGGAAGAAGGTTAAGATCGCCGAGGACTACGGCGCCGACGCCATCATGGACCTCTCCAACTCGGGCAAGACGCGCCAGTTCCGCCAGCAGCTCATCGACGAGACGCCGCTTATGGTGGGCACCGTCCCCATGTATGACGCCATCGGCTACATGGAAAAGCCGCTGGTCAAGCTTACCAAGGACGATCTGCTCGAGGTCGTGCGCGCGCATGCCGAGGACGGCGTGGACTTTATGACCATCCACTGCGGCATCAACAAGTCGGTCATCAAGACCTTTAAGGAGACCGGCCGCCTCATGAACATCGTCAGTCGCGGCGGCTCGCTGCTGTTTGGTTGGATGGAGGTCACCGGCAACGAGAACCCCTTCTATGAGTTCTACGATGAGTTGCTCGAGATTTGCCACGAGTACGACGTGACGATTTCGCTCGGCGACTCCTGCCGCCCGGGCTGCCTCTACGACTCCAACGACGCCACCGAGACCGCCGAGATGATCGAGCTGGGCAAGCTATGCAAGCGTGCTTGGGCCGCCGGCGTCCAGGTCATGGTCGAGGGCCCGGGTCACATGGCGCTCGACGAGATCGCCGCCAACATGAAACTGCAGAAGCGCCTGTGCCACAATGCTCCGTTCTATGTGCTCGGGCCGCTGGTGACCGATATCGGCGTGGGTTACGACCACATCACCGCTGCCATCGGCGGCGCCATCTCCGCCAGCTCCGGTGCCGACTTCCTGTGCTACGTGACACCGGCAGAGCACCTATGCCTGCCCAACGCCCAGGATGTGCTCGACGGCCTCATGGCCACCAAGATCGCCGCACACGCCGCCGACATCGCCAAAAAGGTGCCCCACGCCCGCGACATGGACGACAAGATGGGCCAGGCACGCCGCAAGCTTGACTGGGACGCCATGTGGGAGTGCGCGCTCGACCCGGTTACGGGCAAGAAGCGCTACGAGGAGTCCCCCGCCGCCACCGAGGGCACTTGCACCATGTGTGGCAAGATGTGCGCCGTCCG
>USMH01000038.1 GCA_900555745.1 uncultured Collinsella sp. | reverse complement strand
GGCCCGTCATGAGATGCTGAGCATCTATGAGGCCGTCGATCTGGCCCTCCACGATGCCGTGAAGGCCTATGTGACCGACGACCGCAAGCTCGCCACCAAGACCAAGAAGCGCACGCTTTCGATTGACGCGCGCTGCGCCAACCTGGAGGCCGTCTGCTACAACCTGATCGCCACGCAGTCACCGGTCGCCTCCGACTTCCGCCTGCTTCAGACGATCATCTACGTCGACTTTAACCTGCAGCGCATGACCGATAAGGTCCGTCAGATCTGCCGCGCCACGCGTCATATGATCAAGGCTGACATCTCGCTGCCCAAGGAGCTTGTCGGCACGGTCGAGGCCGAGGCTGAGGCCGTCTACCAGGTGCTGGGCTCTTCGCTTTCTGCGCTCGTCACCAATGACATGTCCATCATCTGCAACTTGGCCGTCGAGGACGAGCCAGTGCACGCCGCCTACGAGAAGTTCTTCCGCACCTTTAACCGTATGGATACGGGCGACTTTATGGACGACGACAGCAACTATGACGACCTGCGCCGCGCCATCATGGTTTCGCGCTACCTCGATCGCATTGCCTCGATTTCCATCGATGCCGCCTGCCGTCTGACCTTCCTTTTGACCGGACAGCGTATGACTGCCGGCGATATCGCCCGTACGGATGAGGACGAGCTCGAGAGCATGCGCGTGCCTTCGGGCGAGGGCGTCATTATGAGGCCCGCCGTGGATGCACGCTTTGTTGCCAAGGTGCCCGCTAACGAGGTGAGCGAGGGTCTTCGCTACCTGTTGGATCATCTTGAGGACGAGGATGATGCCGAGGACGACGAGGAGTAGGGTACCCCGTTCGTTGAGAGATTGTAAATACCTAAGGGAGCGCGGCCTTGCGGATGCGGGGCTGCGCTCTTGCGTTAGCATGGGACTACTTGTTGTGCTGTTAGCGGAGGCGATTGGCAATGGATAACTATTTGAATGTAATGCGCGCTCGCCGCGAGCAGATACTCGAGCGTTTCTATGCCGCGCTCGATCGCGCCGGGAGGCCCCGTGATGCCGCGCGTTTGATTGCCGTGTCCAAGACCGTCGGCGTCGATGAGACCATCGCGGCCATCCAGGTGGGATATCGCCATTTTGCCGAGAACCGCCCGCAAGAGCTCGTCCGCAAACTTGCAGGTCTGGCGGATCATCCGGAGCTGCCCGAGGTACGCTTTGATATGATCGGCAACCTTCAGACCAACAAGATTAACGCGGTGCTGGGTTCGGCCGAGCTGATTCATTCGGTTGGTTCGCTTCATTTGGCGCAGGCGATCTCGAGCCGTGCCGTTCGCAAGATCGAAGCGGGCGAGCTTTCTGCTCCCCAACAGGTGCTAATCGAGGTTAACGTAAGCGGCGAGGAGTCCAAGGGCGGCTTTTCGCCCGATGAGATTCGTGGCGCTGCCGGCGAGCTTGCGGAACTTGAGGGAATTTGTGTGCAGGGCCTTATGACCATGGCCCCTCGAGGGAACAAGGATGTGGCACGTCGCACTTTTGCCGGGCTGCGAGAGCTGAGAGATGAGCTGGAGGCGGCGCATCCCGATCTGAGGCTGCCCGAGCTTTCTTGTGGCATGAGCGAGGACTTTGAGCCTGCCCTTGAGGAGGGCTCTACGCTCGTTCGCCTGGGCAGGGTAGTATTTAGCCCGGAGTTTGCAGTAAAATAGGGCTCTGAAGTGCGCACTGGTTTACAGAGCGCCTGCACTAAACCGTGAGAGGACACAACCATGGGCTTCCTTGACGAGATTAAAAATAAGATGCACCTGGGCGGCCAGCAGGGTTACGACCAGGGCTATGACCAGGATGACGACTACGGCTACGATGACGGCTACGATGATGGCTATCAGAACAACGGCTACAGCGGCGCCTCGGGCGAGGGTTTCTATACCCAGGACGAGCCGAGCAACGGCCTGCTGGGGCAGACGCGCCGCGGTGAGGCCGAGTCGGTCGCGGTGTACACGCGCTCCGGCCAGCTGGTCGGCGATGACTCCCGTCATGCAACGACGTACAATCCGCCGTCGCGTTCTCAGGATAGTGTCGCGGGCGGCTATCGTCCCGGCGCTTACGACACGCCGTCGAGCTATGCCGAGAGCGCTCGCGCTCGCGCCGCGGCACCTGCGCCCGCTCCTGCGCCGAGCGACGCTTCGGCCTATGCGAGCAACATCATTAACGCCACGCCGCAGCTGCCTGCCTATGTTCTGCGTCCCGAGAGCTATGACGATGTCGAGACCGTTGTCCGCCGTGTGCGCACCAAGCAGCCCGTTGCGCTGATTTTTGTTGGCGTTCGCACCGAGGTCGCCAAGCGTGTCCTGGACTTTAGCTATGGCTTTGCCTGCGGCCTGGGTGCTACGGTCAAAGAGGTGGGCGATCGCGTGTTTATGGTGCTGCCCGCCGGCTGCGAGGTCAAGGATTCGGACCTCAAGAAGCTGCGCGCCGACGGCTACCTTAAGTAAACCCAAGACGAGGAGATTCTCATCAACATCTACACCATTGTCCAGCTGGTAAACACGCTGTTCAACTTCTATTCCACGCTCATCGTGGTCTATTGCTTTATGACGTGGATTCCCATGAAGCAGGGCGGCCTGCTGCAGGATATCGCCGCGGTGCTCGATAGCGTCTGCGGTCCGTGGCTCAACCTGTTTCGTCGGTTTATTCCGCCGATGGGCGGCGTTGATTTTTCGCCGGTCGTTGCGATTATTGCGTTGCAGTTGGTGCAGAGGCTGATTCTGCAGCTTCTTATAGGTATACTCGTATAGAACTGGCTTAGTAACTTACGTCGGGCGCCCGGCGCCAAGGCGATGATAAAGGAGAACTTGTTATGGCTATTACCCCTGCTGACATCCAGGCTCAGACTTTCTCTGAGGCCAAGCGCGGCTATGATCCCGCCGAGGTCGACGTCTTTTTGGAGACGCTGTCCTCCGAGGTTGACGCTATGCTTGCCAAGATTGTCGATCTTAAGGGTCGTCTGACTGCCACCGAGCAGCAGCTTGCCGACACGCAGGCTCAGCTTGCCCAGGCTCAGGACGCTGCCGCTCAGGCCGTTCCCGCCGCTCCTGTGGCCGCTCCCGCACCCGACTTCTCCGCTCAGGAGCGCCAGATCTCCGCTGCGCTGATCGCTGCCCAGCAGACCGCCGAGGGCATCGTCAACGATGCCAACGAGAACGCTGAGCGCATCCGCAACGAAGCCGACGCCAAGGCCCGCGAGGTCATCCGTCAGGCCCTGACCGAGAAGCAGGCCGAGCTCGAGGAGATTGACCGTCTGAAGGCTTCCCGTGAGGAGTTCAAGGCCGAGTACCTCAAGCTCATCCAGCATTTCATGGACGATGCCCAGAATTCCTTCCCGTCCGACCTTATGGCCTCCACGCCGGTCGGTTCTGCGGCTTCTCCTGCAGTGACCGTTCCCGCCGCCGAGCCGCTGCCTGTCGCTGATCCGGTTGTCCCCGTGGCCGACCCCTTCGCCCCGATCGACAACTTTGCCGCTGACGACCTGGACTAACATTCGGCCTACAATTTAGTGCCTAGAAAGGACCCGCATCTTGCGGGTCCTTTTTTATGACTGTGCCGGGGTGCGTAACATAAAAACCGAACCCTGCACATAGTGGCGCAGAATTCGGCGAACGGGTGAGCGGTCAAGGGTAGGTTTTAAGGCATGTCCCAAAAATCTACTTGAGGAGGAAGTCGGAGAGGGGAATGGTGCGGGCCTCGCGATGCTCGGGATCGGCGATGTGGTCGGCGGGATAGCCACAGACGAGCATGTGATAGGGATAGACGCCCTTGGACAGATTGAACTGCTCTTGTGCCACCTCAGGCTTAAAATGGCATACCCAGCACGTTCCCAGGCCCTGTTCGGTGGCCTCCATCATCATCTGATCACATACGATGGACGTATCGATTTCACTGGAATTCATCTGGTCATACGGGCGCACCCAGGCATCATCGGTAACGCTGCAAATAAGGAAAACAAGCGGAGCCCCAAAGATAGACCCATCACGAGCAAACCGAGGCTGACAAGCAGCAGCCTTCTCCAGAAGCTCAGGCGTATCCAACACCATCACACGGGTTGGATGATTATTACAAGCAGAAGGAGCAATACGCCCAGCCTCAACAATGGCATCCACCACAGCCTGCTCAACAGAACGGTCCTCAAACGAACGACAAGAATACCGACCACGAGCCAGATCCAAATAACTCACAACCAAGACCTCCAAATTCAACGAATCAATCCAAAGTAAAACAAAGGGTACCCAAAGCCCCATCCACCCAAACGTTTAAGGCGGTCCCAAAGTTCCCAATCGGGTCCAAAGGCCCCGCCAACAAAAGCCCCATCGCTTTCAAAGTATCAGCCAAAGTTCCCAATGGTGGTACGTAAGGCGAAGGGCCGGCACCTGTTTACTTTCGAACGACTCTGCCATGCAGCCGGAGTGAGAAAGCAAACAGGTGCCGGCCCTTCGCCGCCGGGACACGTACCCCCAATTAACTGTTCTTCATGACAATCGAATCCACGACATCGGCCACATTCTCGCAGCAGTCGGCGCAGTACTCCAGGAAGGCGTACACGTCACGCCAAGCGATGACCTCGAGCGGGTCCTTGCCGTTAACGTGCAGGTTGCGCATGGCGTTGATGTAGAGCTCATCGGCCTCGGACTCGATGGTGTTGATCTGGATGACCAGCTCGCGCAGGGTCTTGGACTTGCGGTAGTTGGGCAGCTCGACCATCAGGTCCTTCATGGCGCGGCAGGCGTCGGTCACCTTGTGGGCGATCACGATGGCGTCGGGATGGATGCCCTGAATGTTGGTGAAGTAGACGCGCTGCACGACGCCCTCGATGCGGTCGAGCACGGTGTCGAGTGAGCAGCTCATCAGATCCAGATCCTCGCGCTCGAGCGGGGTGATAAAAGCGGTGAGCAGGGCGTCTTCGAGCTCGTGGTGCTTCTTGTCTGCCGCATGCTCAATCGCATGCATCTTATCGAGCATGTCGTGGATCTGCGCGGGGTCAAAGTTCTCAAAAATCTTGGTGAGCAGCTCTGCGGCCTGGACGGCGAGGTCGGCGCAGGCGACGTAGTTGTCAAAGTAGAACGAATCGGGTTTCTTTGCCATGAGTGGTCCTTTCGAGGTGAAGATGGGCGGGCGAGGTAATGCAGTCCGGATGGACGTTCGGTTTGACTAGAGGAACATCATGAACAACTTGGCCATGACAAAGCTGATGAGTCCGCAGGCAGGGAAGGTGAAGAACCAGGTGAACATCATGTCCTTGACGACGCCGAAATTGATGGCCGAGAGGCGCTTGACGGCACCGACACCCATAATGGCGCAGGTTTTGATGTGCGTGGAGGACACGGGGATGCCGGTAAGGGTGGCAAGTAGCAGGTTCGCGGCGCCCGCGAGGTCGGCGGAGAAGCCCTGATACTTCTCGAGCTTAACCATGCTCTGGCCGACGGACTTGATGATGCGCTCGCCGCCCACGCTGGTGCCGATACCCATAGTGGCCGAGCACAGCAGCATAATCCAGATGGGGATGCCTGCATCGCCGACGCTCGTCTGGCCGCTGGCAAAGGCCACGCCTAAAAAGAGCACGCCGATGAACTTCTGTCCATCCTGCGCGCCGTGCATAAAGCTCATGGCCGCAGCGCTCGCGATCTGAGCGTATTTAAAGAAGACATTGGCACGTCGCCTGTTGGCGGCGGCGAAAAGAATCGAGACGAGCTTGCACAGGACCCAGCCCATGACAAAGCCCAGGCCGATGGAGAGCGCCAGGCCGTAGATGACCTTCATCCACTCGTGGACGTTGACGCTGCTCGCACCGCCGAGGGCGATGGCGGCACCGGTCAGGCCGGCGATAAGGCTGTGGCTTTGCGAGGTGGGGATGCCAAAACGCGACGCTGTGGCGCCGTAGACGACGATGGAGAACAGCGCCGCGCATAGGCAGGCGAGCGCCATGGTGCTGTTTCCGCCAAAGTCGACGATATGTGAGATGGTGTTGGCGACGCTCGCGTTAAAGTGCGTCATGATGAGCACGCCGAGGAAGTTGAATGCGGCGCTCATGAGAATGGCGGCGCGGGCGGGCATGCAACGCGTAGTGACGCAGGTCGCGATGGCGTTGGGCGCGTCGGTCCATCCATTGACGAAGATGGCACCCAACGCGAGGATCACGGTGACGGCAAGGACTGGGTTCGACACAATTTGGCCGAGGAAGGTTGAGAACGTTACGTCCATATATGGGCTTTCTCGAAGTTTGCAGACACGTTACAAAAACATGATAAATCGTATCACCTCCTGCGGGTCTCTTTACCGAGTTCTGATGGGAGAAGTGAACTTTTTGGCACTAAAATTGAATATTAGCCCTGTTGACCGCGGGTGTTCTTTTTGCTAGCACGCCATGAGGACACGTGCGCGCCCCAACATCCCAAAACCACAGCCTGTTCGCTTTACAATATGCAAACATGCGTTCGATAATAGGAGGCATGGAATATCGACAGACAGATGGTAAAACTCGACGCGTGCACAAGCAGTATGTGGACGTCGTGGCCCGCATCCTCGCGGGCGGACAAGTCGTGCCGGTTACCGTCTGCTGGGTCGACGGTCGCTGTTTTACGATCGACGAGATTGTCTCATCCACCGGTTTTGGCCTAACGGTTCACGGCATTCGTACGGCAACCTATAAGGTTCGTTTTGGTGGGCATGCGACCGAACTGTATCTGGAAGAACAGGCGCGCGAGCGACCGGATGGCTCGCAGGCCCATCTGATGCGTTGGTGGGTGTGGGCATTCGACCGTACGCTCGAGAGCGGGCGTCGCAGGTAAGAGCGCGCGGCATTCGGGTACAATGGCAGGAATCTTGTCACCTACGGCGCTGTCGCGGCGCTTTTGAAAGGACGATATTATGAACGATATCCAGGGTTATCAGAACGGCCCCATTGAGACCGGCGCAAGCCGTGCCAAGGAGATGTCGCCGCGTGCGTACAACCTTGCCATGTCTGCCCTGATCTTTTTGGGCTTTTGCGCCATGGGTGCCGGTGCTTACTTTACGAGCACCATGGCGTTTGCCCGCATGATGATGAGCGGCGCCGCCTTGCCGCTGGTCTTTGGCTCGTTTATTTTGACCATCGTCGGCATGGTCATGATGTCGGCCGCCGCGGGCAAGCAGTCTGTGGGTCTGTCCCTTGTGGGCTACGTAATCTTTGCGAGTACCTTTGGCCTGACCGCGTCGTTTGGCCTTGCCAATTACGACCTGCCCACCATCAACACTGCCTTTATCGCCACGGCCGCCATCACCTTTGTCTTTGGTGCGCTGGGCGTGACCTTCCCCAAGTTCTTCCAGCGTGTGTACGGCATTGGTTTTGGCATCCTGCTTGCCACGATTCTGGTCGAGATCGTGCTGATGTTTATGGGCGTCTCGCAGTCCATCACCGACCTGATCGTGATCGTGGTGTTCGCCGGCTTTATTGGCTACGACACCTATGTGGCCACGACGGTGCCGCCCACGCTGCCCAACGCCGTGCTCATGGCATCCAACCTGTTCGTGGACATCATCAACGTGTTCCTGCGCATCCTGAACATCCTTGGTCGTCGCGACTAGCGCGGGGCATTGCAGCGTTTCTTGTCGGACGCGGTAAAACGATGTGAAAGGCGGTCCTTCGGGGCCGTCTTTTTTGTGCACGGCGGGGTATCATGGATGGGAAAAGCCGATAGCGGCAGAGACCGAGAAAGGTGACCACTTATGGCAGACGTCGACAACAGGAACCGTAACCGCAGGCCCAATCCCAAGCGCGAGGCCCGTGCCAAGGCCGCCGAGCGTCACGTGGCGACT